>DJML01000028.1 GCA_002436505.1 Bacteroidetes bacterium UBA6491
ACCCTGGTCGAAAAAATAAAAGCTGCTGACCGCACATTATTCTCCTTTGAGGTTTTGCCACCTTTGAAAGGAAAAGGCATCGAATCGCTGTATGATGCCATTGACCCATTGATGGAATTCAAGCCCAGCTTTGTGGATGTTACATATCACCGTGAAGAATATGTGCTGAGAGAGCGCCCGGACGGATCATTCGACAAAATAAGCATCAGAAAAAGGCCGGGAACAGTTGCCATATGTGCTGCAATAATGAACCGTTATGAAGTGGATGCAGTACCCCATCTTATCTGTGGCGGATTTACAAAAGATGAAACGGAAAACGCGCTTATTGACCTGAATTTTCTTGGCATAAGAAATGTTCTTGCACTTAGAGGTGATAACGCAGCGGGCGAGAGGAATTTCAAACCGGAACAGAATGGCAATATGAATGCGCTCGACCTTATCTATCAGATCGGCAACATGAACAGCGGAATATATCTGGATGAAGAGCTGAAGAATCCAAATCCAACTGATTTTTGCGTCGGAGCTGCTGCATACCCTGAAAAGCATATCGATGCCCCTAACATGGAAGTCGATCTTAATTTCCTTAAAAGAAAAGTGGATGCAGGGGCTTCATTCTTAACCACCCAGATGTTTTTTGATAATCAAAAATATTTTCACTTCGTTGAAAATTGCAGGCGCATTGGAATTAATGTTCCTATAATTCCCGGATTGAAACCAATTACCACAAAAAACCAGATATATACGCTTCCGAAGATATTTAATATCGATATTCCAAATGATCTTTTTACGGAGATCGATAACGCAAAGGACGACGAAACAGCAAAGCGGGTCGGAATAGAATGGTGCATTATGCAAAGCAAGGAGTTGATCCGCCAGAATGTTCCTGTGATCCACTTTTATACAATGAGTAAGTCTCAATCGACTTATGAAGTAGCCCGGGAAGTCTTTTAACATTATGAAAGGGCTTGTAATTCGTTCGACGGGGAGTTTTTACGAAGTAAAAGGAGAGGAGGGCCAAACGTATACCTGCAGGCTAAAGGGGAGATTCAGACTCACCGATAAAAGATTTACAAATCCCATATCTGTGGGTGATCACGTTGATTTTCAACAAGAAGAACGCGGTGATACTATGGTAATTACCCGCATCCATGACCGTAGAAATTATATTGTTCGTCAGTCAAATAAACTTAGCAAAGCATATCATGTGATCGCTGCAAACGTGGACCGTCTTGTCGTGCTTGCAACACTAAGCAGTCCAAGAACATCCACAGGTTTTATTGACAGGATGCTGGTTACCGCGGGGATGTATCACATTGATGCCATCATCATTTTTAATAAAAAGGACATATATACGCCTGAAGAATTAAAGGACCTGGAATCGCTGATCCAGGTTTACGAAAAGGCAGGCTATAAAACGATGGTTATCAGTGCTCTGGACAAAGAAGACATTCGTTTATTGAACAAAGAACTGAAAAATTCCGTAACAATTCTCGCAGGGCACTCAGGGGTTGGGAAATCCACTATCCTTAATGCACTGATCGCCCATGCAGGACAAAAAGTAGGTGCGATCTCTGAATACCACAGCAAAGGCCGTCACACTACTACCTTTGCTGAACTATTTAGCGGTGAGGAAGGTATGCACCTGATCGATACGCCCGGGATAAAGGACTTTGGACTCGTTTTTATTGAAGAGCCTGAACTAGCGGGTTATTTCCCTGATCTTAAACGTGAAATGTCCAATTGTAAGTTCAATAATTGCCTGCATGTGAATGAACCTGATTGCGGGGTCATGAAATCAGTGACAGAGGGAAAGATAGCGGAGTTCAGATATGTTAATTACTTGAATATGCTCAATGAATTGACTACCAAATAGTTATAGCTTTCTTGCTTGGTAATGTCATAATTTAAGGTTTATAAACGCTTANNCGTATGACCAATTATTGTTGGACCCAAATTCAAATTCACATGAATTCCATGATTTCTATTGCTTTGCGAAAAGTGTACTTCGTAATGGCCTTCTTATTTATAGGATCGCTTAGCGTTTATGCACAAAACCCGATCACCACTCAACCATCTGACCAAACAGGATGTAATACGGGTGGATTTACGGCAACATTTTCAATTAACTCTGTTACAGGGGGTATTTATGTATGGCAAGCGGACACCGGAAACGGATTTAATGCAGTGCCAAACAGCGCGCCATTCAGTGGTGTGAATACCAATTCGATGTCAATTCTGAATCCGGATGGCTGTAAAGGGGCATATACCCAGGATCAAACCTGGTTTAGATGTGTTGTATTGGTTGTTAGCGGACCAAGTGCCGGTACATGGTACTCAGATAGTGCGCAATTGAACATACATACCCCGGTTACGGCTTCTGATATGAAGATCCAGCGAGGAACATTTTCAACGAACGTCCTGGATTCTAATTGTCAGGGCGAATCGACCTGGTTTAAAGTGACAAATCTTACCGGTACATGCGTTCCGGTCAAATCAGCTTATTACCAGTGGCAGATGAGGCCCTCAGGAGGGGGTGCCTGGTCCAACGTTGTAAGCGGTACATCTCAGACAGATTCTCTTGTTTTGGGCAGTGTTGACACATCCGATGATGGCAATCAATACCGCTGCAGGATATTGACAGATATCTGTACGGATACATTCTATTCTGATATTGTTACATTATTAGTGGTTCCAACACCGAATGCTGTTTTAGGTAAGGCAACAGGTGATCTGATCACTTCTTTCAATTCTGCTGGTCAGTCAGTAATAGGATCAATGTTTGATGTTACCCCTTCTAAGGGTTTGGTAGTAGATAGTTTAGCAATCAACCTGACTACCGGTGCTTCCGGTAAGGTAAGAGTCTATATTAAGAAAGGAACGTATTTCAATTTTGAAAATACACCAGGAGCATGGACGTTGGTTGATTCGGCTAACGTAACAAGTGCTGGTCAGGACAATCCGACCTCTTTCCCGGTAACTTTCCCTCTGGAATCTGATGTTACCTACGGTATTTTCATTGATGCATCGGATCTGACTACAGGTAAAATGCGTCATATTAATGGAGTTAGTGCATATAGTGATGATAATATCTACTTGCTGAACGGGAGCAGTCCGACTGCGAAATGGACCAGTTTCATTCCATCACGTTCATGGTGTGGTATAATTTACTACAGCAACGGACCGAATTTCCCTGAAAATGGGGATACTGTTACTGTTTGTAAGGGAGATCCTGTACAGTTTGGTTATAGGATCAGCAATACAACGTATAAAGGCGTGTCCTCAAACTGGAGGTTGACCCATACAGATCCTTCATCCTCCGTGGAATACCCATCTCCTGTTACTGGGACCGGTGATACTTCTTACCTTGACGAGATCCGTACCGGAAGTTTGGCTCCAGGTTATTACACGTTCACTTTGAATACCGTCAGCCTTACTACCACTGCTGGTTTTCCTGACGCTAAATGTAGCAATACATTGAGTGAATCATTTGTGATTCGTGTGTTACCTCTGCCTCAACTAGAGATCCTTGACGTTATGGATCCTATTTGTAACGGGGATCTGCTAAGAGTAAGGTACAGAGCAAGCAACGGCTTTAACGGAGATAATTACTCATTTACATATGATATAAATTCAACATCGCCATTTTTCCCGGGAACCGTTACAGGTACTTTGGGCTCAGGCGGGACCTATACAGGGATATTCATTGCTGCCGATACGGTATTAAGGCCTCCGACAACAAGAAAAATATCATTTGGACCAATAGTAAATACAACAACAGGGTGTATTTCAAGTGACTCCATTGGTGATTCGACCTTTAGGATAGATCCGACACCACTTGTTGATATCAGCGGGAACCCGACCGTATGTTCAGGAACTTTTGATCCGATCACCGGAGATGTTGTTCCCGGCTGGACAAGGTACGCAAGCTTTAGCTTTACAACTTCAGGTACTACTGTGGGTGCTTCCAACAAAGGATGGACCTTCTATTACCGGGTTAAAAATCTTGCAACCGGCGAATACTCTACGACACATTCCCGAAGTGGTACTGGCAACAGCGGGGGAGGGTCTAGTACCTTGAATGTCCCGGATTCGTTGTTCCTGCATTATAATGCCAACGGAACGCCCGGCTCATTCAGGATCATCATTGATAGTCTTGTCATTACAAGCGGAGGAGGTTGTAGCAACCATATTCCAATGGACAGCACCAACTTTACTGTCAATTCTATCCCTTACATGACATTTGATCTTCCTGATTCTATCTGTCTTGGAACACAATTGCAGTTCTATGCGACTGTAACAGGAGTTAGAGGAACAGGAACACCTGATAATTGGAGCTATAGCTATAGCTGGGATCAAACACCATTTGATCCATCTCCATTCTCAGGTCCAAGCTCTGCTACAGGCAGCGACACGGGCACATTCCTTGAATCCTCCAATTTCCCTATTTCAACTGGAATGTGGTACTGGTGGACGGATTCAATAGTAAATACAACTACGGGATGTATCTATAAACCTGAATCTAACGACAGCTTCAGAGTAGATGCTCCTACTTTGGGCGGAACCATCAACGGCTCAACTACACATTGTGAAGGCGACAACGAAGGTTACCTGTGGCTCACAGGTTATAACGGGGACATTCTCTACTGGTTGGCTTCCTATGACGAAGGCATCACATGGGATACGGTAAAAGTTTCTGGTAATGCACCAGAGAACAGACCGGTTTCATTCAGTTCTCAACTGGACACCCTTTACTATTTAAATAAAACGTATAAAACAAGATACCGTGCAGTAGTTAAGAATGGTGCTTGTGACACAGCACTTTCGACTGTGGGAGGTGTTTTTATGACTCCACAGCCTGGAGTCTCCATTGCCAATTTTGACAATTTTGTTTGTCTGGGAGATTCAGCAGAACTTGAACTTTTTGTGTTCAACATGGCCAGCTCAGACTCATGGACAGTTTATTATACTCAAACCGATTCAACACGATCTGATACTTTCAGCGGAGTTGGACCGGGCTTCTTCACAAAGAATGTCTATTTCCTATCTGCTATACCTTCTACCATCAGGATAGATTCTATCATCAATAACAATTCTGGTTGTGCAAACAGATATGACTCAACACAGCTTGTTGACAGCGTGTTTGTTTACAGTTTCACTTCAGCCGGAACTTTAGCAGCAAGCGATACGATCTGTAACGGTAACAACAGCGGTACCTTGACCATCTCAGGTACGATTGGTGATATCCAAAAGTGGCAATACTCCACTGACGGAACATTGAGTTGGACCGATATTAACAGGACAGACTCATTCTATGTATATAATAATGTAACCGGTGAAACGAATTACAGGGTTGTTGTAAGAAATGGTACTTGTCCGGAGGATGTATCAGACACAGTGACATTATCAGTCATACCATTGCCTACTGTTTATATTACCGGAGCAGATACGATCTGCCAGGGAACAAGTTTAGATCTTACTATTCATGTTGATAGCACGAGCGGAGGGGACTGGGCCGTTTCATATCAGGTAGGCTCAGCCACTGATACTGTTTATGGTACCGGTGACGGCACCTTCGTTTTAAATTCAGGAAATCTTGGATCTAACGCAACAGTAAATCTTCAGAAAATATGGATCACGAATCCTGTCGGTTCATTCCCGGCGTGTGAGAATACGAATATCCTGATTCCGTCAAGTGCAACGATTACCGTTATACCATTTGTCTCTGCAACGGTAAGTTCTTTGAACGACACCATTTGTTCAGGTACAAATAAAGTAGTTCAGATATCGATCAATAATGCTAGTGTTGGCGATACCATTCAGGTTCTATACTCAATTAATGGCTCTTTGCAATCACCGCTTACTTTCGTAGGCCCGGGTTCTCATAATTTCACGATCCCTGGATCAAGCCTGATCGCAACCAGCTCTCCAAGTACAGACTACATTGTGAGAATGGATTCAACAATAAATCTTTCTGCAACAAATGCATGTGTAGGATTTATGTCTGACTCATTCATTATCACAGTTGACACGCTTACAAATCCTGGTATGATCGCGGATAACGACACTATATGTTACGGTGGAAGCGGATCTGTTGAGGAAATTGCTGCTGGTCTTGGCGTAATTGTTAAATGGCAATCCAGAGTACAGGGTTCCCCGACCTGGATTGACATTAATACAACGGACACATTATTAAGTTTCAGTTCATTAACAGATACTACGGAATACAGGGCTGTATACCAGAACGGTGTATGCTCTTCAGCTCCTTCCAACAGTGTAACTATCGTTCCTAAACCGTTGCCTACAGCAACAATTCAGGCTGTTCCGGGTTACGATACTGTTTGTTCCAATACGGCCGCCATTTTATCTCTTATCGTTTCAAATGTTGAAGCAGGAGATAGTGTGGTGATCACCTATACTCAGGGATCTGCTAATAAGACAGCAGGCTCAAGAATTGGTTCCAACCCGGACACAATTCAGATTATGACCGATCCGATCGGTACCAATACGACCGTTGTTCTTAAAACGATCAGTAATGTTGATCCGCAGGGAGGACAACCGGCATGTGCAAATAATTCATTAACCTCTCAGGTTAGCATAACAGTTGTTGATCAACCAGCAGTATCTTTCCTTAACGGACCAGATACTTTGTGTAACGGTGAAGACGTACTGTTCGCATTTATTGTATCAAACCTGCAAACTACGGATGACTGGGAACTGGTATATGAACTTGAAGGTGACCTGGATACAATAACGGATACAGGACCCGGAATTTTCTTCTGGTTTGATTCAGACCCGAACTTCCCGGGTGACGCGGAGATCATTATAAGAAGTCTGACAAATCTTACAAATTACGGATGTGCAATACTGGACGCCGACACATGGAGTTTCTACCTGAACGAAAGTACTGTTGCAGGCGTTATCGCCGGCCCGGATACCTTGTGTATAGGAGAAGGAACCACATTAAGACAAGTCGACTCAATCCCAAGAATCGGTAACCTGATCCGATGGGAAAACAGACCTGAAAGCTCATCTACGTGGACCAGTATGGGTACGGCAGATACTTCAATAACCGTTTCTTCTCTTAGTGAAACAACATATTACAGAGCAATCTATCAGAACAAGAATTGTGATACCGTTCGTTCGAATGTTGTAGAGATATGGGTAAGACCACTGCCTCTGGCTACCATTAGTGGTTCCAGCGCAATATGTAGCGGCGATACCATTGACCTTACCATTACGGTAACCGATGTAAGACCTGGACAGGATTGGGAGATCAAATTGCTCGAAGGGTCAACAAATAAAACAATTACTGGTACAGGTCCTGGAAACTTCCCTTACACAGTGACAGGGACTTCAGGAACAATAACCGTGACATTGCAGGAGATCAGCACTACAAGCATGAATCCGCAATGCCAGAACACTTCACTTACGAACAATGCAGTGGCAAGTGTTACTGTAAATCAACTGCCTGCTGCGACATTAGCATCACTTTCCGATAGCGTTTGTGTGAATGATTCAGCAAATGGGCTTGCAATCATTGGAAATGTTATATCAGGCGAGTCATGGAGATTGTACTGGACTATCAACAATGCGGATCTTGACTCTTTAAATGGAGTTGGACCAGGTAGCTTCAGCTTCTCTACTATGCCACTTACGGTAAATCCATCGGTTCTGAGATTGACCAGAGTGTTAAACACAACAACAGGTTGTGAATTCACCCCTACGGATACGGGAGTTGTATATGTAAACCCTGAAACGATAGCCGGAACACTTACAGGGATTGATTCAGTATGTGCTGGCTCAAATTCTGGTTCGCTGACACTGAGCGGTAGGTTAGGGGACATCGTAAGATGGGAATACAGCACGAACGGAGGTACATCCTGGACAGATATCCTGTTGACAGATTCTACTCATAGCTATTCAAATCTGACAACTACCAGAGACTACAGAGTTCTGGTTAAAAATGGAATTTGCCCGCCAAAATATTCCAATGTTGTCCGCATTTATGTGCAACCAATACCTTTGGCAACAATCGGTGGTTCTGGCTCAATATGTAGCGGAGATACATTTAACCTTACGATCACAGTATCAAATGTTCTGACTGGGCAGAACTGGTCGATCAAACTTCTTGAAGGAACAACGAACAAAACCTTTACAGGAACTGGTTCAGGTAACTTTAGTTATCCTGTGACCGGAAATTCAGGGACAGTTACGGTTACCCTCCAGGAAATAAGGACAACAAGTCTTAAACCACAATGTGAAAACCTATCTCTTACCAATAACGCAGTGGCAAGTGTCACATTCTTACAGCTGCCTTCAGCAACGTTAACTACGCTTGCAGACAGTGTTTGTACAGGAAGTTCTGCAGCAGGGCAGGCAAATATTGGTAATGTGGTTACAGGCCAGACATGGAAATTGTACTGGACGATAAATAATACAGCGCTGGATTCAACAACAGGTACAGGTCCGGGTAGTTCAAACTTTACTACCGACCCACTTACTGTTAATCCATCAATATTGCGACTTACAAGAATTGTGAACACAACAACAGGTTGTGAATACACAGCATCTGACACAGATTTCGTAATCGTAAGCCCACAGACCATTCCTGGAGTACTGTCTGGTTCAGATACATTGTGTCTTGTACCTAATTCAGGAACGATCAGATTAAGCGGATGGCAAGGAAAGATTGTCCGATGGGAATCAAGTATTGACAGTGGCGCAACATGGTCACCAATACTATCTACGGACTCATTCCTGAATTACAATAACATCAGTGCAACAACACACTTCAGAGTAGTGGTGAAAAGTGGATTCTGCGCAGCCAGATACTCAACCGTTGCCAGAATACACATCAGACCGTTGCCGATTGCAGAGATCAATACTGTTGGAAGCAATGTGATATGTGAAGGCGACAGCACATACATTGCGATCGATATCCTTAATGTATGGCCAACACAAACCTGGAGGCTTAACTATAATATCGGCTCATTTGCTGATAGCTTAACTGGAACTGGTTCAATGACGGACACCATTTTTACCGGTCCGTTATTCAGCAATACAACGATCACGCTGAAATCGATCGTGATTACAAGCGGTGATCCGATGTGTAGCAATACCAACCTGGTAAACAGACATACCACAACCATCACGGTGAATCCAATGCCTCTGGCAACAATCACGCAATCACCAGATACAGTGTGTAAAGGGACAACGCCTGATATTACAGTGCTGGTTAGCCAGGTGAATACAGGTCAGCCGTGGTCAATTAATTATATTGTCAGATCCAATTCAGGCACAACTACCCGCTCAACGAGTGGAGCAGGCCCGGGTCAGGTAACTTTCAGTATAGGTCAATTGAATACCGAAGGACCGGTGATCGTTAAACTTATGGATATTTCAAGCACCAGGTTCAGTACAACATGTACCAACCAGCTGAATGATTCAGTAGTGATCTTCGTAGATTCTACATCCTTAGGCGGTACAATCTCAGGACCTTCAATAGTATGTTATAACAGCGGCGGTAAACTATCGCTCTCTGGTTACCGTGGCAATGTGCTGAAATGGCAATATTCTACAGATGGAGTGAACTATTTTGATATTGCCAATACAGCTGACACACTAATGTTTAACGGTCTGCTGGCAAAAACATGGTTCAGGGCACGGGTGCAGAATGGCATCTGTGGTCCGGAATATTCAGCAGCATTTACTGTTGATATACAGCCTCTGCCAACGGTTACTATAGGCAATCCGACACAGAATATATGTAATGGTGATACTGCAACACTTAACCTGACGATCGGTAACATACGTACAACCGATACATGGACCATCACATATCTGCAGAATGGAACTACTAAAACTTTCAACGGAACAGGAAGGTCAGCTTCAATGCTGGTAGGTCCTTTAACAGCAACAACGGATATTGAGATTATCGCAATTAATGTGACCAGTGGTCGGATGTGTGCTGATACTACATTGAATGAGCAGGCTACACTGGTAGTGTTTGACAATCCAAATGCAACCATCTCTGCTATCCCTGATTCTCTATGTCAGGGCGATATTCTAGTGTTCTCAGTTACCGTTAATAACATACAATCTGGAACACAGTGGGAACTTGATTATGACGTTGATGGATCTGCCGGAGCGACTGTCTCAGGAAGTGGTTCGAAAACTGTTAACATAAATACGAACAGAGCGGTTAAGCCTAATCAGGCACTGATCGAACTTACATCCATTGAGATCACGTCATCACCATTCTGTCAGTCTATACTTGCAGAGGATACGACAGTTCCTGTATTCCCGACAACAGTTGGAGGACTCATTACAGCAAGCAGCTTGACCATTTGTCAGGGTGACGATGTAGATCTGACCCTTAACGGAAGTGTTGGTTCGGTACTTCGATGGGAATACTCCATTGATAGCGGATTTACATGGACGGTATTGGCGAATACGGATACTTTCCTTAACCCTGGAAACCTCACCAGAACAACATTGTTCAGGGCATTTGTTAAGAGCGGACCTTGTTCAGGGAAATATTCCAGCAATGCCATAATTATTGACGTGGTGCCAACACCGGACGCAAATATTACAAGTACTGACGTGGTTTGTCCTGGTGAACAGGCAACATTTACTGTACAGGTAATAAATGTTCGACCATCTCATGGATGGGAAGTGACATACAGTGTAGATGGCGTATTGCAAACTAATACCGTCAAAGGAACGGGCTCAGGCTTGTTCAATTTCACTGTGCCTGGAAAACCATATGCCGGCAACCCAACATATATAGTTGTGGAACTGGTGTCCATTAAGAACACTACGCAGAATTGTGAGAATACCAACCTGTCATCTTCAGCACAGGCAAGGGTAACACCAAATCCTGTAGCTGCCTTTAGCACTGAGAATACGTGTGAAGACACACTTGTAATATTCCGCAATTTGTCTACGATCGTTGAAGGTTCAGTAAGTGGATACTACTGGTTCTTTGGTGATGGAGATTCGTCAAGCAACGCTGAACCGACACATATGTATCCGGATGCCGGAACATACAGTGCAATATTGGTCGCTGTTTCTGACAATGGTTGTATCGGAAGAGATACGCAGGATGTGGTTGTTTACGATGACCCAATTGCGAACTTCAACTTCCTGAACTCATGTCTTAACAAGGACTTTGCACCTACAGATGCATCTACCATAGATAACGGTAATATAGTGGCATGGTTCTGGGACTTCGGGGACGGGAATACTTCAACAGCCCAAAACCCACTCCACAGATACGATGTGGCTGGTAATTACCAGGTATCACTTACGGTGACATCTGACAATGGTTGCGCCTCAACTGTTACTAAAGCAGTTATTATTTATGTACTCCCGGATGCAAACTTTATATCTATCCCGGTATGTGAAGATGAAGCAATGGAGTTCGTTAACACTACTTCAATTGCTTACGGTACCACAAGATTTGAATGGGACTTTGCTAGCCAGGGGACTTCGTTCCTGCGTGATCCTAAGTTTGCATTCACCGGATTTGGTGGTTTCAATGTGACATTAGCAGCGATCAGCGATCAGGGTTGTGGAGATACTATTACGAAAGCAGTAATAGTTCATCCTAAGCCTGTCGTGGCATTCACGGTCGACCCTGTTTGTGTTGGAGAACCAAGCATATTCCAGAACCTGTCCTCAATCCCTACCGGTACGATGAATGAGTTCTATTGGGACTTTGGTGATTCGATCTTCAGTGGATTGATGAATCCTATACATACTTATCCTCGTTCTGGATTCTTCTCAGTCAAACTGAGAATTGTTTCAGACAACGGATGTTCAGATTCGATTTCACAACAGGCTCAGGTAGTGCCGCTGCCAGACGTACAGCTAGTTGCACTCGGACCTGTTGAGTTCTGTGAAGGCGACAGTGTTGTTATTGCCGCAAACCAGAATGCAAGAACCTGGAGATGGATAATGCCAGACAGCACAGTATCGATCGATGTTGACAGAATTGTTGCGGTTGAAGAAGGATGGTACAAAGTTACCATCACTGCACCGCCAATCGGTTGCGAGAATTCAGATTCTATCTACATCACTGTCCATCCATCGCCGATAGCGAAGGCATGGCCACGTGATAAAACAGAGCAGAACAGGGATACTATAAGTAAAGGTGCCGGAGTTCAGCTTCATGCTGAAGGAGGAATCTCTTATGTATGGACTCCTGACGAGAAACTGAACAACGCCTTCATAGCAGATCCGTTTGCTCGTGATCTTCGAGAAGAGACAGTGTTCATAGTTGAGGTGACCGATGACAATGGTTGTAAGGATACAGCCAAGGTCACTATCGTGATCCTGGACAACTTCGACCTTGTGGTCTATAATGTTGTGTCACCAAATGGAGACGGACATAACGACGCATGGTTCATTGAGAACATCCTTGCTTACCCTGAAGCCAATGTGGTGATAGTGAACAGATATGGCATGGAAGTCTTTAACTCAAAAGGATACCAGAACAATTGGGAAGGTACGTCTGAGGATGGTAAAGATCTTCCGGACGGTGCATACTATTACATCATTACACATCCGGATTTCAAGGAACCAATTTATACAGGAGCAATTAACCTGATAAGAAATACAAATTAATAATCATGAAGATCACTAAAATGAAAATTCATATGAAAAGGATCGCAATTCTGATAGCTGTAGCAGTCGTTAGCACTACCAGTGTTCTGGCTCAACAGGTGCCTATGTACAGCTATTATTATTATAACAAGTTCATTTATAATCCTGCAATGGCCGGAGTTCAGGACTATGCACAGATCTACCTTATAAACAGGAATCAATGGAATAAGATCCCTGATGCCCCAATTTCCAGGGCGCTTACAATGGACGGTCCGCTGCGAAAAAAGAACATTGGCGTGGGAATGAGCCTTTACAGGGACGAAGCCGGTGCCTTCAATATAACCGGTGGCCAGGCAGCGTACAGGTATGGTTTGAAATTCAATGAAGAGCAAACCCTTTCCTTTGGACTTGCACTTGGTTTTCTTGATAACAGGATAGATTTCCGGGAGTTGATTGCGAAAGACCAGCTGGATCCGGTATTGATGAATTCTTATCAGAACTCTACAGGGTTTGACGCCAATATAGGCGTGAACTATTCATTTAATGAATTGAACGTCGGTATGTCTGTTCCACAGATAATTGGCAATGACCTGGCCTATGACGCGATCGCTAACCCTCAGGAGGGAGATGTAACATTCAATTTGTCGAGACATGTTATCTTCAATGCCAATTATGATTGGGATATCAGTGGCGACAATACATGGTTCCTTGAGCCTACCGCTATTGTACGTTTAACTCCTGGTGCACCATTCCAGTGGGATATTAATGCAATGTTCAGTTATCAGCATAAGTACTGGGTTGGTGTTATGTACCGCAGCATGTATGCTATGACCTTCTCAGGAGGAATGAGGCTGGCAAACCAGTTTGTTGCTGGCTATGCATATGACATGGTTGTTAATTCCCAACGCACATACTTGAAAGGAGCGCACGAGTTTATCCTGGGTTACCAATTCAACGGAAGGGTAACCGAAGATCCGGAACTAAAACAAAAATTACGTGAGATAGATGATAAGATCCGGGGTAACAGAGATGAACTGGATACTATTGCAGGCAAGGTCGATGAAAACCGAAAGGACATTGACGAAAACAAAAAGGACATTGAGGAGAATAAGGAAGGTATCAATGAATTGGATGAGAAACTGAGGTCTTTTGATGACTTCATGGATCTATTCAATGAAGACGGTACAGCGAAGAACCCGGGTGCAGTGAAGATCGACGGCGAGATGGTTAAGTTCTCAAGCATCTACTTCGAAACCAACAAATGGGATATGAAAGGTGATCCTCAGGAACTTTCCAAACTTGCAGAGATCCTGAAATCCAACCCTAGAATGAAGATTGAAATTGAAGGGCACACAGATGCAAGAGGATCGGAGTCTTACAATATCTGGCTATCAAACAAAAGAGCAAACACTGTAAGAGAATACCTTATCGGTTTGGGTGTGAGCCCTGACCAGATCCAGGTAAAAGGTTACGGTAAAGAAGCTCCTTCCGGAAAAGGGTATGAAAAAGATCGCCGTGTTGAATTCAGGGTGATCCAAAAAGATTAACCTCTTCACATAAAAAGTTAAAGCTCCTGGAAACAGGAGCTTTTTTTATGACCGCTCGGTTTAATTTCACAAGGTGTGAAATTAAACCCTTGTTCCATGGTACGTTATGACCATTTTTCAAGATTGGTGATCGTTAAAAACAGGCATCTGTTTACATTTTGTTTTTTTCGGGTGATTTTTTAAAAAAAAGGATATTCTGGNNTCCAGCCCGATAAGTTTATAATCACTTTTCGTCTTTATAGCTGTTTAGGGTCAACACAGCTATAAATAGGTATTGTAACTAAAGAAAGGGATTCCGAACTTCGTTTTAGGGGGTGACGGGGGTGAGAATTGGTGTGGGATGACAATTTCAAATTCAATGACTGTCCTGCAATAAGGATATGTCTATTTCAAAAGGTCTAATCGAGCAACACCATATAGAAAAGCTAATCTCAGGTGGGATGCACTATTTTGATGTATTTTCCAGAAACGACAACTTTTTCATTGATGTCCATCGTGTTAACCCCATTTTGAATTTCTTTATCTTAAAGAATTTCAATTTTCTTGAAATTTTAATAATCGCCTGTTTAAGATTTTGAATAACAAAATACCTTTGTGCTCAACATTTTCTCAATTTAAATGTTACAATACCAGTGAAGATTACAAGATTGATAAAAGGAATGGCCGTATTTGTCGGCACAAGCATACTGATGGCAATGTCGGGTAAAAGTTATAAAGAGTCCCTGATAAGAGCAACGCCTAAGAATTTCTACGATCTGAAGGCTGCTGCAATAAACGAGGTTGATACGTTGCATATGAGCGACTACAAGGGCAAAATGGTATTGATTGTAAATGTCGCATCCGAATGTGGATATACCTATCAGTACGAGGGTTTGCAGAAACTCCAGGAATCATACGGCGACAAGTTGCAGGTCATAGGTTTTCCATGCAACCAGTTTGGCGGTCAGGAACCAGGATCAAATGAAGATGTGTTGCAGTTCTGTAAGCAAAATTATGGTGTGACTTTTCCTATGGCTTCTAAAGTTGATGTCAAGGGGGAAAAGCAGCACCCACTTTATACTTGGCTCACATCAAAAGAGCTCAATGGTAAAGACGATCACAATATATTGTGGAATTTCAATAAATTTCTTATCTCAGCTGACGGAGAGCTTGTGGCCTATTTTTCACATAAAGTAAAGCCCATGTCCGAAGAGATCCTCCAATATCTTCCGTAAAGGCTACTTTCTTTTACGACATATGTATGGTCTGATATGGTCATACGTGTCTTAACTAGCTATTAATCATCATGCTTCCAGGAGTAGCTTTGTCGTATGCTTGTAAAAACATATGGGAGTGCCTTGTATGGTATTGATGCTATCAGGATCACCATTGAGGTGAACGATGGTTCAGGCTTAAAAACGCAGGTTGTTGGGATGCCGGACAATGCGGTCAAGGAGAGCTTGCACCGCATTTGGAGTGCGCTTAAGAACTCAGGTTTTAAAGTGTCACGTGAGGGTACAGTGATCAACATGGCACCTGCGGATATTCGAAAAGAAGGAGCGGCATACGATCTTCCGATCGCCCTTGGGATCCTTGCTTCCACAAATCAGTTGGATCCTTCAAAACTTGATGAATTTACTGTTATGGGGGAACTTTCTCTTGATGGCGGTTTACACGCGGTCAAAGGGAGTCTGCCTATTGCCGTTCAAACTCAAAAGGATGGTTTTTCTTCATTGATACTCCCCGAAGTGAATGCTCCAGAGGCGTCCATTGTTGATGGATTGGATGTCTATGGATGCAATCATCTCAACCAGGTGGTAGATTTCCTTAATGGAAGCATCATTCTGGAAAAAGTACAGGTTCAGCCGGAGAAGTTATTTAAACAGGAGAAATGCACCTTCGGACCTGATTTTGCAGAAGTAAAAGGACAAGCGAACATTAAGCGTGCCATGGAAATAGCAGCAGCCGGCGGCCATAACATCATACTTATTGGTCCGCCGGGTGCCGGAAAAACCATGCTCGCTAAACGTCTTCCGTCAATTCTGCCGCGCCTGACCCTCAACGAAGCACTTGAAGCAACAAAGATCCATTCGGTCGCAGGTAAACTAGGGAAAGAAACTTCCCTGATATCGGTTCGTCCGTTTCGAAGTCCGCATCATACCATCAGCGATGTGGCACTGGTCGGAGGTGGAATGAATGCCTCTCCCGGGGAAATATCCCTGGCCCATAACGGGGTTCTATTTTTAGATGAACTTCCCGAATTCAAAAGAACGGTACTTGAAGTTATGAGGCAGCCGTTGGAGGAAAGAACGGTTTCGATCGCTAGAGCAAGGTTCAGCGTTGAATATCCGGCAAGTTTTATGTTGGTTGCTTCAATGAATCCCTGTCCCTGNNCTGATGGATCGGATTGATCTGCATGTGGAAGTAACTCCAGTGGCGTTCGATGATTTACAGGAAGGCCTGCAGACCGATAATAGCGACGTTATTCGCCAAAGGGTTGAAAAGGCGAGAACCTTACAGCATAATAGGTATGCAGAATTTAATGGTGTCTTTAGCAATGCCCAACTAACGACTCGTCAAATGCAGGAGTATTGCACAATAAGCGATTCAGGCAGGTCATTGCTGAAGAACTCCATGCGAAAATTACGATTATCTGCAAGGGCATACGACCGGATATTAAAGGTCGCACGAACCATTGCAGACCTTGATGGCAGTGAGGATATAAGACTTACACATTTGTCTGAAGCAATACAGTTCAGGAGTTTGGACCGGGAGAATTGGGCGGTGTAAACAATGATTGAAGATAAAAGGTGTAAACTGAAATAATTCATAAGCAATCCTGACAACTATCAGTTCTCTTTTATTAAAAAAAACTTACCCGGCATTTTACAACTAAAACATTCTGTTATGAAAAAATCCCTTACATTTTTGGCAATCTTCTTTTTAGCCGTTCTTATTACAACGACAAACGGTTGTAAGGAAGATGACGACAACAACGATCCGGCACCTAATCCAGATGAGGTTGCATTTAACAATGCAGACGTCAATAACGGAGGACGACTTTACGACAAATTCTGGGCAAGCGAAACGGATTTTACCTCTCCTTCCGATCCTACAGTGAAAATTGACGACAT
This sequence comes from Bacteroidetes bacterium UBA6491, assembly GCA_002436505.1. Classification (GTDB taxonomy): domain Bacteria; phylum Bacteroidota; class Bacteroidia; order NS11-12g; family UBA9320; genus UBA6491. The sequence continues at coordinate 17,267 of DJML01000028.1, forward strand.
TAAGAATTATGGCGATTTTTACCGTTGTAAGCAATGTCATGCATGGGATCTTTTAGGAAACGCGGCCTCCTATATTGACCGCGGACCGACGGTGTCAAGACCTGATGTGTCTTCTTTAAATCTTTTTGCTAAGCTGGCTTCTCTGTCCAATCGGCAGATCTTTGATAGAATCAAAAACACAGGTGGCGCTGCAGTTGATCCAGCCCGTACAGCGGATGGAACCAACACATCGTTGGGAGGAAATGACCATCCAGATTACGGTACAATTTTAACGGATGACCAAATCTGGGATCTGGTCAAATTCCTCAAAAAAGGCGTTTACGACGTGACGTTGTTGTACGACATCAATACCACGGGAACCTATCCGAGTGGTTCACGGGATTTTACAAATGTAGGTAAGGACGGCGACGCCGCTGCCGGAACGTTGTTCTATAAAGAAAACTGCGCCGGATGCCATGGCGACAATGGCCGGGATGATGAAAATGGTCAAGTTATTGACATTAACGTCGATATCGGTCGATCCATGGGTGAATTTGCACGTGAAAAACCATACGAATTACAACATAAAACCAGGTTTGGAAATCTTGGAAGCTCACCTAAAATGCTTGGAACCGACCATGTTCCTATAGCGGATGTGAAAAACATGCTGAAGGCTCTTGCCAATACAACCAACTACCCTGACCTCAATTAATCAGGTGGATGATTGACCGTAATTGGCAATGTTTAAATAGTATTTAAAGAGCAAGTATGATTATGTAGACATCTGGTTTCCAGCATCTACTGGTGGTAATATTCCAGAGATGCTGTTACCCGAATAGGTTTTGCTACCTACGGATTTTCTAAATCAACTAAAATGAAATTATAAATGTAAAGGTGACCCCAGGGCCACCTTTACATTTATCAACCATCCGGGTTATCCGATGAGTTAATTTTGAAGAAGCACCTTTGCTTGTAATATTGGTTGGATCTTAACTTAAAAAAATACAATGTTTCCTTTATTTGCTGCAATGTGCAACTCAGCAAACGACAGGTTCAATTAATCGAAGCGGTCCGGTTCAGGAGCCTGGACAGGGAGAACTGGGCGGTGTAAGGTGAGTAAATAGATCATTAGATCAATGCATCATTATCATCTTCATGTAGAAAAGAGGTATGTAATTTAAGGATCATATTTCTGTCATAACTCAGGTCAAGGAATTTTTAAGCCTGATCACGAGCAACGTTCCGGCCGGAGCAACAGTCAATGGAGTGTATCAATTACTTATTTAAAATGAAAAGATTAACAATTACTTCAATAGTAGGGTTTGCCCTGCTTACATTCATGGTCAGTTCCTGCGGGGATAATTCTTCTGACCCAAAACCAAAATCCGGTAACAATGATCCGGTGCCAATCGAAGGCACTTATGTCGGAACCTGGGAGCTTCCTAACGAGAACATGCCAAATGACAATCTAAAACAGAACTATGAGAAACTTGTACTTATCGTAGGTGAAGATGACAGTTACGAATGGACCTATTACAGAAAAGATGGGAACAAAACTGTTTTTACAGGGATCACCACTCAGCAAAGAACCAATCATAAACATTCATCTGGTTCAGCCATATGGTCGTATTCAATTTGGGTCAGCGAGATCAATGGAAAGTCTGCCCCAGGAGGATGGGACGGCTTATTTACCTTTGAAAACGCTAACAAACTAATCATCAATGTTGAGCCTAGAGTAGACGGATGGTCAAAATGGCCAACTCCTGAAAATGGGGTGGGAAGCGGACAGAACGGACAGGAAAGTGTATACCTGTTTAATAAAAAATGATCGGATAGTCCCGGCAGATAGTATTCGTCGTCAAAGCATCAAGGCATTAATTGGTCTTTATGTTTTGGCGACGTTTTTTTTGTAAGTGCTGACTGTCAGCAAAATCACCATTCAATTAATGAAATTACCTGATCGAAACCAGGATCAGTCTATACTAATAACGCTAGCCTAGTTTCTCAAATCGCGCCTGAAAGAACCTTAGATACTCCGGTTCATATATCATTTTCAAACCCTTGACTTTGTCCCTTTCATTATATACAGATTGTACCGATTCGGCCACAACATCCATGTGCGCCTGCGTATATACCCTTCTTGGTATGGTAAGTCGTACAAGCTCTAACTCAGGATGATTGTTCTCTCCAGTTATTTTATCCCTGCCGGCCGAGACGATACCGCGTTCCATTGCCCTTACACCTGAGTCTTCATATATTTCTGCGGCCAGTGACTGAGCCGGAAACTGTTCCTGTGTCAGATGAGGCAGGAATTTTTTGGCATCTATGAATACACCGTGAGTTCCTATCGGTTTTACAATCGGTACTCCTGCATTGAGCAGCTTTTTCCCGAGATACAGCACTTGCCCGACGCGGGCCCTGATGTGATCATCACTTACTGATTCGCTGATACCGATGGCCATCGCCTCCATGTCACGTCCGGCCAGCCCACCATAGGTGTGCAGCCCTTCATAAATTACAACCATGTTGCGGGCCTGGTTGAAAATTTCTTCATCATTTACAGCAAGGAACCCTCCAATGTTGACCAGGGCATCTTTCTTGGCACTCATCGTTGCCGCATCTGTGAGATCACAGATTTCACGTACGATCTGTTTTACCGCTTTATCCTGATAACCTTTCTCGTTCTGCTGTATCATATAGGCATTTTCCGCAACACGGGTCATGTCATGCACAATTGGGATGCCATATTTAGCTGTCAGTGCCCTTAAAGCTTTTAAATTGGCCATTGAAATGGGTTGTCCTCCGGCCATATTTACAGTAGTCGCAATGCTTACATAAGGGATCTTGTCAGCACCTTTCTCTTTTATAAGATCTTCCAGCCTCTGAAGATCGCAATCGCCTTTAAAAAGATGCGTGCTTTCAGGATCATGTGCCTCTTTAATGATAATGTCAACAAAAGTTCCTCCGGCCAGTTCCTGATGCAGACGGGTTGTGGTGAAGTACATGTTTCCCGGAACGAAATCGCCATCCTTGATCATTATTTTTGAAAGGATATGCTCGGCACCACGTCCCTGATGCGTAGGCACAAGATATTTGTAGCCATAGTACTTATGGATGGCTTCTTCCAAATGGTAGAAGTTCTCACTTCCGGCGTATGCCTCGTCACCCATCATCATCGCAGCCCACTGTCTGTCACTCATTGCTGAGGTCCCGCTATCAGTAAGAAGGTCAATGTAAACTTGCCGCGACCTTAAAAGAAACGTATTGTAGCCGGCTTCTTTTATATAAGTTTCTCGCTCTTCTCGAGTAGTAATGAATAGTGGCTCCACCATCTTTATCTTATATGGTTCTGCCCACGATCTGCTTGTTTGCATTTTCTTGTTTTTATCTGTGTTTTATAATTTATTTCACTCCGAACCGGATCAGACCGGTTTGAATTTAGCGGTAAAATGTCTTAGGAATTTTGGTTCCTGAATGATCTCATACCCACGCACTGCCTCGCGGTCTTCCAGAAGAAATCCAAAGGTTTCAATAACAAACTGGATATGACTTTGTGTATAGACCCTTCTAGGTATTGCCAGGCGTACAAGTTCCATCGAGGCAGGCACCAGCTTGCCTTTTTCATCGTATTTCCCGAACATCACTGAACCGATCTCCACAGAACGTATGCCTCCTTCTTTATAAAGTTCGCATACCAGTGCCTGTCCCGGGTATTGATCTACCGGTATGTGAGGATAGAATAATTTAGCATCGATATAAACGGCATGTCCGCCTATCGGTAGCATTAAGGGTACGCCCATTGCACTCAGGTGGTCTCCCAGGAATGCAGTGCTTTTCATCCGGTAGGTCAGGTAATCGGCATCAAAAACTTCTTCCAGTCCGATGGCAATGGCTTCCATATCCCTGCCCGAAAGTCCGCCATAGGTAGTGAACCCTTCAGTGATGATAAGAATGTTGGTGCATTCATCGGCAAGTGCTTTGTCCTTAAGTGCAAGAAATCCTCCCATGTTCACCAGGGCATCTTTTTTTGCACTCATAACAGCACCATCACAAAGCGAGAACATCTCCTGTGCGATGGATTTATACGACTTATCTTCATATCCTTCTTCCCTGTGATGAATGAAATAAGAGTTTTCTGCGATCCGGCAACAGTCCAGTAAAAACAGGACGTTGTTTTCTTTGCAAATCGAACGGATCTCTCTCGCATTGGCCATACTGACAGGTTGCCCGCCACCACTGTTATTCGTTACGGTAAGTATCACGGCTCCGATGTTTGAGGCTCCTTTATCTTTGATCAGTGCTTTTAGTTTTTCAGTATCAAGATTTCCTTTGAAAGGGTGTATCCAGTCTGTTTCAGTAGCATGTTCAATTGGAATGTCAATGGCTTCAGCACCTGAAAACTCGATATTGGCTCTCGTTGTGTCGAAATGTGTATTGCTGATAAATGTTTTTCCTTTGCCACCAAGTAAACTGTAAATTATTCGCTCTGCTGCCCTGCCCTGATGGGTCGGCAGGATATATTCGAAACCGGTAAGGCCCTGAACAACTTCCTGCATTTTTCTCCATGATCTGCTGCCGGCATAAGCTTCATCCCCTTTTATTATACCTGCCCACTGGTCAACACTCATTGCACTGGTTCCGCTGTCAGTAAGGAGATCGATCATAACCTGGTCGGATGTGAGTAGGAACGGATTGTAATGTGCCTCCTTCAAATATTCCGTGCGTTCTTCTATTGTACTGAGCTTGAATTGCTCAATTGATTTAATCCTGAATGGTTCAATAATTGTCTTATGATGCATATTATTTTTAATAACATGCATAATTAGGCCTTGATGGCCGAAAAGAATATGACTGGAGTCATTTATCGATCATCATTTTCTATTCGTGTTTCGTAAATAAAAATTACATAAAACGCATTAAATCAGCTAGATAAGTAAAATATTCCCATTCTTTTAAGGGCTCGTTCATGTATGATATTTTACATAATATGGTCGTTGACCACATTTTTATGTCATTATTGGTGCTGACTTTATTAAGGAATGCATTTAGATTTAAATAGCAATATTGTCTTCAGTGCCTTAAACCTAAAATCGTAAATTAGTCCATTATGTGTTATAGCCTTAAAGATGTTGCATACCGGAATCTCCAGATCGCCTTGAGGTATTCTTATCCTGAGGAACGACTTGATGAATTGAAAGATCTTTATGAGGAACTTCGAAAAACGGTTCCTGCCATGCACTACGTAAATGGTTTTGAACATCCGGAGCTGATCGGTCTAATTACTGAGAACAGCAGATTGAAAGTGTCCAAAATGCAATGGGGGTTGATTCCCCGATGGGCCAAAGATCCGGTGACAGCTGCTAAGATCAGCAACCAAACCCTTAATGCAAGGGGTGAGACACTTTTTGAAAAACCATCCTTTCGAAATGCAGCACGTCATCATCGCTGTATAATTCCTGTTGACGGCTTTTATGAGTATCACGATAAGAACGGATTGAAAATACCCTACCACATTAAAATGAAGAACAGCAATAAAATGCTGCTTGCAGGTTTGTGGGAGGACTGGCAATCACCAGACGGCAATATGGAACGCCGGACCTTTTCGATAGTGACCACAAAGGGAAGCCCGATGCTGTCAGAGATACACAATAAACCCAGTGGTTCTCAAGGGCCAAGAATGCCTGTGATCCTTCATCCGGAGATGGCAGAGAAATGGTTGCTACCGGACAATCAATCTGCTGACGCGGAACCCTCCGATCTAGAAGACCTTATACTCCCTTACGACGACAACGAACTTTTAGCCTATACTGTTCGTAAACTGGCAGGAAAAGATGGCATTGGGAATGATCCGCGCGCGTCAGAACCATTTGAATATAATGGTGATCAATGAAGGTAGAACCTACTTGACTTGCTTTACAGGAAGCAAATTGTCGGTCAACGTTCTTGTTGTTGCAAACATTCCATTGCCGTAATCAAACTTACTCCTGATCTATCTGAGCAGGTCATACAGAAACTGAGATAAATCATCAGACAGTTAAAGATTGAAAATTATACATTCGCTTACGGATGAATTCTAATCTACCTGGTTTTAAGTATAGAATATGGGTTCATTTCTCTCATTTACTTCTTCCAGTCTTTCTACTGATGCAGTGTCCGTATCAGTAAGCGCATCAACGACATTAATCTATCAGCTATGAAACATATAAAATATTTGTTCCCTGTTATCTGTTTTCTGGTTCTTACAACCAGTACAGCTAATGCCGCCAATACTGAATCAGATTCAGTGGTATATCCGGTGCCAAAGTTCGCTATGTCCGTTAATCCTTTAGGATTTATTCAGTTTGGCCCTGTTTTAAGTGGGGAATTTGGCCTCAATGAAAGCACTTTGATCAATGCTCATATGAGATTTTCATCCCTTGGCTTGCTTTCCTGGGTTATACGTGAAACAGACGCGGGCCTTGATGAACTGGATGCATTTGCATTCGGAGCCGGGATCGTGCGGTTTATGGGATATAACCAGAACAGGCCCTATATAGGTTTTTTCCTGGAGAGAGAAACATCCAATGCAGTTTATGCATCAGGTTATCTTGACGAATGGTCACAGGATAACAAAACGACTGTTTTTATTTTTAACATTGGTTATCGTTTTAATTTTAATGACGGGTTCTTTATCAACACAGGTGCTTTTTTTGGCGGAGCCGCAACAACATATGAATGGCGTTACAAGTATCCCGACCTGATCTATGATCCGGAGCCAAGGTCAGGGGAGGACACCAATGCTTTCGGCATGTTTGAAGTGTCTTTTGGTTATAGTTTCTAGGATTAAGCCGCCGAATAAATCGTACGTCGAAAATCAGTTCAGGATATAAAAATATCCGACCTTTGCACCAAATGGAGCAGAACAAGAATGAAATGCAGTTGATAACCACGCATATATGCATGACCAAGGATATTGGTGTGCATGGAAATATGTTCGGGGGGATCATGATGGCCTGGATCGATGAAGCAGCATCGGTAATGGCATGCAGGGTTTGTCGTACACCGAACATGGTGACGCTAAAACTGGAAGAAAGTGTTTTTCATAAAAAGGTGAAAGTAGGGTTTCTGATCCTGATCTACGGTAGAGTGCATCGGATCGGTAACACCTCCATCACTCTCGATATCGAGGCAAGAAAAAGAAGTGTATACTCGGGTGACGAGGAACAGGTACTTGTTACCAGGGTTACTTTTGTGCGGATCGATGAAGACGGATCCCCAACACCGATCGCAAATTCTGTTAAAGAAATATATAAGAAGAATGAGTAGCAGATCAATAGGTACGAACCGTTCTGCTTCATTTAATGCAATTAATACAATTATATTCGCACTATGATTTCAGGGGAAAATTTAAAGAATGTCGCCTTAAACGACCTGCATATTGAACTGGGAGCAAAAATGGTCCCTTTTGCAGGATATAACATGCCTTTGCAATACAAAGGACTGAAGGAAGAACACATGGCTGTCCGCAACAGCGTTGGCATGTTTGATGTATCGCACATGGGTGAGTTCATGGTTAAAGGAGAAGGTGCTGCCGAGCTGGTTGAGTGGATCACAAGCAATGACACCTCCAGCATGGTTCCTATGCAGGCTCAGTACAATTGTATGCCTAATGACAAGGGTGGAATTGTTGATGACCTGATTGTTTACAAGTGGGATGAATCTGAATTCTACCTTGTCGTGAATGCGTCAAATATTGATAAGGACTGGGATTGGATCTCGAAGCAAAATAAAGAGAAAGGTTTCAATGCAACTTTGGAAAATATGTCAGATGACCTGTCTTTGCTTGCTGTACAGGGACCGAATGCCACAAAATTACTTCAAAAGCTCACCGACATTGACTTAAGCGCCATTAGTTTCTACCATTTCGGTGCAGGAAATATGGCGGGAATTGAAGATGTAATAATATCCAATACTGGCTACACCGGGTCAGGAGGGTTTGAACTTTATGTCTGGAACAAAGATGTAAGGAATATGTGGGATGCGATCATGGACGCAGGTAAGGAATTCGATATCATGCCATGCGGATTAGCCGCCAGAGATACACTCAGGCTTGAGAAAGGTTATTGTCTTTACGGAAATGACATTGATGATAATACATCGCCTATAGAGGCAGGACTTGGATGGATAACGAAGTTCACTCAACCGTTCATTAACTGGGAATACCACAAGCAGCTTAAGGACAATAAACCGTCTAGGCGCCTTGTAGGATTCAGGATGATCGATCGCGGAATACCCAGGCAGCATTACGAGCTGGTGGATGAGAAGGGAGAGGTCATCGGTACAGTTACTTCTGGTACGCAATCACCGTCTCTTAATGAGGCCATTGGAATGGGTTATGTAAGAACGGAATTTGCTAAACCGGGATCAACGATCTACGTAAATATCCGAAATAAGAATCTGAAAGCAGAAGTGGTCAGGCTTCCTTTTTTAGCTTGATCAACGCAATTTCGAGAACTTCTTCCTTTGCAGGATAAAGAATTGAAGGACAACACTCTTGTTGTAATACCCAGTTGTGCCTTTTTGTGAAACCTGGAACATACCGGCACGTTTTCTATGCCATTTTCTGTATTGCCCAAAGAAAGACCAGTGTGCCTTTATTAAAGCAATAAAATTTTTTACCTCACCGGAGAGCAGGAATTTAACTCCCGCGATCAAATCCCAGAATAGCAGCCTTGAGATCAATACTTTCCACAACCGGCCCGCCGGTAAATTTTTTGTAAGCATAGCCAGATTGTTCCTGTAATTCAGGAAGGTCTTTCTGCTGTTTTGCTGTGAAAGTGTTCCGCCGCCTATGTGATATACCACAGACTGCCCGCAAGCCCATATCTGATGCCCTCTGTTTCTTAATCTCCAGCAAAGATCTATCTCTTCCATATGTGCGAAGAAATCCTCATCCAGTTTTTCTTTTCGAAAATCTTTGGCCCTGATAAGCAGCGCTGCACCTGAGGCCCAGAATACTTCTGAGTTATCATTGTACTGCCCTTCATCCGGCTCCATTGTGTCGAAAATACGTCCTCTGCAAAAAGGGAATCCCCATTTGTCAATGAAGCCACCTGCAGCTCCGGCATATTCAAATGATTTATGATCCTTATACTGACAAATCTTTGGTTGAACGGCAGAAATCTTCTCGTCAGAGGTAAGCAGATCTACCATCGGTGTTAACCAGTTTTCGGTAACCTCAACATCTGAATTCAGCAACACGAAAAGATCTGCTTCGATACGGTCAAGAGCATAATTGTATCCGCCGGCATAACCCAGGTTGCCATCGATCTGAAGGACTTCAACATCAGGAAATTTATCTTTGACCAGATCAGCTGAACCGTCGTGTGAATCGTTATCAGCGACCACTACCTTGAAATTAGGGTAATTCGTCCGCAATACATACGGGATGAACCGCTCCAAAAGACCTCTGGTGTTGTAGTTCAGTATAACTATGGCAACTAACGGACGGTTATTTTCCATTGGCACTTATATCGGAATTGGTAGATTGCTCCCCTTTGTACGGATAAAATACAAAATGACCACCTTTTTCTGTGATCATAAAAATACAGGCAAATTCGGAGGCATCTTTATAGCTATCCCTGAACAATGAAACCTTTGCTTGCTCCACGACCTTCTTCTCAACCAGTTCTTCTAGTGTTGATGCCTGGATGGTCCACGATGTTCCGAGTTCCTTGCGATCGAGTATTATCTCGCCGAGATTGACCTCGTACTGGTGAGCAACAAAGACCGGGTAATCTGAAAAGCCCTGACCAATGATGTCTTTTGCCGTTTCCCTGAGCATATTCCGGTAGATCAGCAAATCACCCTTCAAGGTGTTAAGTTGGAGTTTAATGTATGGGTCCATTATGCTTTCTTTGTCAAAAGTACCACATTCTCGACATGATGTGTATGTGGGAACATGTCTACAGGTTGAATGTATTCGATAGCGTAATAATCTCTCATCAGGTCAAGGTCTCTTGCCTGTGTAGCCGGATTGCAGCTAACATAAACGATCTTTGGGACACCGGATAAATTAAGTTGTGACACAACTTTGGGGTGCATTCCTGCCCTTGGAGGATCAGTAATTACAACATCCGGTCTTCCGTGTTCAGCAATAAAACCTTCATTGAAAATATCCTTCATGTCTCCACATAAAAACGAGCAATTTGAGATGTTGTTAAGAACTGCGTTCTCATGGGCATCATGCACCGCCTGGTCAACGCTTTCTATACCTATTACCTTGCCTGCCTTTTCAGCCATATACATTGAAATGGTACCTGTGCCGCTATAGAGGTCATAAACGGTCTCCACTCCAGTAAGTCTCGCTAGTTTTCGCGCTTCATCATAAAGTACCTCTGCCTGACGACTGTTCGTTTGGAAGAATGATTTAGGCTGAATTTTAAATTGCAGGTTCCCAAGTTTTTCGATGATGTGGTTCCTGCCATGCCAAAGTTTTATTTCCTGATCATAAAGTGTGTCATTTGGCTTCTGATTTATAACGTACATTAATGAGGTGATGCCCGGGAAGTTATCTTTAATGTCATTCAACAGCCCTTCGATGGAAGGCATGTCATTCTCATAAAAACTAAGCACCACCAGCCATTCCCCGATTTCCGTGTTCCTTATTATCAGGTTGCGCAGTAAGCCGCCACCATTTCTAAGATCATAAAAAGAAAGACCTTTATTTAAAGCATAATCCCGGATATGATTTCGGATGCGGTTTGACAGATCATCCTGTAAATGACATTCCTGAATGTCCAGTACCTTATCAAATCTACCGGGCACATGAAATCCTACCGCATTCATCTCAAGGTCGTCACCCTCCTTATTCTCATCTGGCAAGAGCCACCTTTTGTTGGAAAAAGTAAATTCCAGTTTGTTGCGATAGAAACGAGTTTTATCAGAACCGATAATAGGCCTGATCTCTTTATATTCAAGTTTGCCGATCCTGTCAAATGCGTCTTTTACCTGTTGTTGTTTGAAACCGAGTTGAGCATCGTAATTCATTTGTTGCCACTTACATCCTCCACATGTTCCGAAATGCTTACAGAAAGGATCTTCACGATCTGGCGAACTTTGAATGAGTTTGCTGATTTCTGCGATCAGGAACTTTTTCTTTTTCCCTATTATCCTCAGGTCCGCAATGTCCCCGGGAACAGCGTGCTTTACAAATATCACTCGTCCGTCATAACGTGCGATGGACATCCCTTCAGCACCGGCAGTAATTATTTCTTGCGACGGATATATTTTTCCGTATTCTTTGTTTCGAGCCAAGCTGCAAATTTACGCATATTGGTCAAGTCAAATGAGCGCATTGTGTGATGACTATGAACGTTACCTATTTGAGAAAATACCGGAAGAAGGAACAATATCAGTTGGCAGACTGCTGGATCATTTCATCAAGAACCTTGTTAAATGAATTTGCATCCATATAACCTGGATATTGAAAGATCATTTTCTTGCCAGGGAGATAGAAATAGGTCGTAGGGTAACCCGAGTGCTTATTTTGAGAAAGAGCAGCGAGTAACTGTGGTCCGGTGAAAGTGTCCGATCCTACAAAATACTGACCTTTAAGTTCAGGATTGAATTTTATTGGCACGAAATTCTCATTGATCTTGTCAACAACCTCTTTAGCAGAATAGGTGGTTTTATCCATCCTTTTGCACCAGCCGCACCAATCCGTATACGCATCTATCAATGCGATCTTGTTATCTGCATTCGCTTTTACAAAACCGTCATTGAATTTGTACCAATTTAATTCTGTTTCACTCTCTGAAAGGGTGAAAGCAAAAGCACTCAAAACAAAGATGGAAAGTATTATTTTCTTCATTCTTTTATCTTCTGGTGTGATTTCAACTGTAAAGATACAACAGTCAATTAACTTTGTAGGTACACCTGTTTTGTCAAGGTATTGCAATAAATTTATTTAATATGACCAAAGAAATCAACGAAAACAAGAGAAACAGTCGTCCTTATCTAGTCGTTTTAGCCCTGTTGGCACTGGTATTGGGTGCTATGGCCCTCATAAATTTCAGGAAGACAGCAGCATTTAAAGATAAGCTGATTTCCTGTGAGGATGACCTTACAAAATATGATTCTCTGCTCCGCGAAAGGAATATTGAACTGGCGGCATGGAAGGAGGTTGTGGGGAAAGAGCAGGAGCAGGTCGAAACTGCTGAGAAACCTCTTTATAAACAGGAAGAAGGCGTCTTCTTTGAGGTTCAGATAGGTTCGTTCAAAGATTTTGACCTGGATGAATACCTTAACGAAATGGTGGAAATAAGGCAGGAAAAGGATGCGGTATCGACGAAACTTTTACTGGGCAGATTTCGTTCTGTTAAACAGGCCCGCTTGTTTGAGAATGACATGAAAAGGATCGGGCTGAAAGATGCCTTTGTGATCGGTCGTGTCGACAATAAGCTCATGGATGTCGATGATGCCATTGAGGTCCTGAAGAGGCAAAATAAAGATTAACTTTGGACGTTTAACACATTGCAGTGCAGAGAACAGTGAATGACCGGACGAACATATTGATCGAGAAACTCGATTCATTCATTCGTAAATACTACAGGAACCAGCTGCTCAAAGGTGTGATCATTGGATCCGGAGGGATCGCGGCAACTTTTGGCATCATTTCTCTGCTCGAATTCCTGGGTCATTTTAACACATCAGTCCGCACCGTTCTTTTCTTTGGCTTTCTGTTCTTTAGCCTTTTCGTTCTTATTCGCTTTATCCTGGTTCCATTATCTAAATTATACAAACTTGGCAGCACCATCGGTTACCGGGATGCAGCCACGCTTATTGGCGGACATTTCTCCCAGATAAACGACAAACTTCTTAACACGATAGAACTTCAGGAAAGTGCCCTCTCACAAAAGGACAACGAACTTCTTCTGGCTTCTATTGAAGCTCGGACAAATGAATTAAGCCCGATCCCATTTACGAAGGCTATTAACCTCAGAGAGAATCTATTATACCTTAAATATGCCGCTATTCCGGTAATAGCACTTATTGTGGTATTCTTGATTAGTCCAGGGTTTACAGCCAGCACAAAACGTCTGGTAAACTATAACACCTACTACGAAAAAGAGGCGGCATTTGTTTTTGAACTGGAGAACAAGGACCTGACCGCTATCCAAAATGATGATCTTGAGATAAATGTTCTTACCAAAGGTGAGGTGGCTCCTTCAGAGGCGTATATTAATGTTGATGGCAACCGGTTCAAGATGAAAAGGAATGAGCGTCATGGATTTAGTTACATTATTAAGAACATTACCAAAGGAGTTAACGTGTTCTTTGAATCAGGAGATGTAAGAAGCAGAAGTTTTGATATAAACGTTCTGGAAAAGGCGTTGCTGATCGATTTCAAGGCTAAACTAAGCTATCCGGCTTATACTGGACTTAAGGAAGAAGAATTAAAGAACACGACGGATTTCACGGTTCCATCAGGTACAAAAGTGATCTGGGATTTTCAAACCAGGAATGCGGACGAACTGAAACTGTACCTGGGCAAGGAGAAAAAGCAAGCAGAAAGAACATCCGAAGGATATCGATTCACTAATGCATTCATGAAAAATGCGCTGGTCTCGGTAATGCCGTTTAACAAACAGGTTGGGGTGATCGATTCTGTACGATTTTCAGTCAATGTAATACCGGACAACTACCCGACCATTGAGTTCGAGGAGAAATCTGACAGCCTTAGCTCCAAGCTGGTTTACATGATGGGTGAGATCACCGATGATTACGGGTTCAGGAATCTGTATTTCAAATACCGGTTTTCATCATCCGACGATAATTCAAAGGTTACCGGTGATTTTAGATCTATCCGGCTGCCTGCCAGTGAATTCATGATCAAACAGCGGTTTTATCATTTGTGGGACCTCAACAGTATTGATCTTTTACCTTCTGATAAGGTGGAATATTTCTTTGAAGTTTGGGATAATGACGGAGTAAATGGCAGCAAATCGGCAAGGACTGTTTCAAAATATTACGAAGCACCGTCAATTGATAAAATAAATGAGGAGACGGAGCGAAAAACTGAAGAGATCAAAAAGGACATCAAAGACACCCGGGATCAGATAGACAAGATCGAGAATACCATTGGTGAAATGAAGAAAAAACTGACCGAAAAGCAGAATCTTAGCTGGGAGGATAAGCAAAAGATAAAGGAATTACTTCAGCAGCACAACGATCTTCAGCAGCAACTGGAGGAAATGGTTGAGCAGAATAAGGAAAAGAACACAAGAGAGTCAGAGTTCAAGAAGATTGACGAAGAGATCAAAGCCAAGCAGGAGCAAATTGAAGAGTTATTCGAGGAGGTGATCGATGAAGAAATGAAGGAACTTATGGAAAAGATCCAGGAGTTGATGGAGAAGAACAGGAAGGAAGATCTTCAGAAGGCACTCGACGATATGGAGATGAAGGACAAGGAGCTGAAAAAGATGATGGACAGAATGCTTGAGCAGTTAAAGCATCTTCAGCTTGAGAAAAAAGTGGATGAGACCATTGACAAACTGAATGAAATGGCCAAAGAACAAGAGAGGCTCGCAGAGAAATCACTGGACAAGAACAACGATAAAGATGATCTGATAAAGGAACAGGAAAAACTGCAGAAGGAATTGGAAGAAGCGAAGGAAGACCTAAAGGAGATCAACAGGAAAAACAAGGACCTTGAAAAGCCTTTGGATATGAAGACCCCTGACGAAGAATTGAACAAAGCGGGGGAGAACCAGGAAGAGGGAAAGGAGCAACTCGAAAAGAACAACAGAAAGAATTCGTCAGGAAGCCAAAGCAAAGCGGCAGAACAATTGAATAAAGCCGCACAGCAATTGCAGCAATCACTTGATGCGGCCCAGCGACAGCAGAGCGTCGAAGATTATAATACCCTGCGGATGATTCTTGAGAATTTGCTGCAGGTAAGTAAAGATCAGGAAGCTTTAATGGGTGAATTTAGTGAGACCAGAGGGTACAGCCCTAAATATGTAGAACTAGGCAAACACCAGAAAAAGATACGGGATGATGCGATTGTTATTGAGGACTCATTGTTTGCCCTGAGTAAAAGAGTGGCACAACTGGAACATTTCATTAATAAAGAAATGGGAATGGTGAATTCCAATATCTCAAAGTCAATTGAAAACATCGGTGAACGAAGAACGCGTGACGTTATGAGGCATCAACAATACACAATGACCAGCCTTAACAACCTTGCCCTGATGCTCAGTAACTCTCTGGAACAAATGCAGGCGCAAATGCGGAACAATAAACCGGGCGCCGGACAATGTAATAATCCAGGAGGTAGCAACCCAAAACCTGGCATGAATTCAATTAAGAAAATGCAGGATGAGCTGAATAAGCAACTACAGCAAATGAGCGAGGAAATGAAAAAAGGCGGGCAGAAACCTGGATCGGAGGGATTTGCTAAAGCGGCGGCACAGCAGGCAGCCATTAGAAGACGATTGCAGGATTTGCAACGCCAATTGGAAAAGGAAGGGAAGGGACGTTCTTTAGGCGATCTGAACAGGACCCGTGAAATGATGGATGATATCGAAAAGGATCTCTATAACAAAAGACTGGACCCGAACGTGCTGCGGAAACAACAGGAGATCATGACTCGTCTGCTCGAACACGAAAAAGCGGAACAAAAACAGGAGCAGGATAAAAGGAGGGAGTCCAACGAAGGGAAAGAGCTAAAACGCGATGTGCCTCCGGCCATAGAAGAATATCTTAAACAACAGGAGAAGGAACAGGAACTTTTGAAAACGCTGCCACCCGAACTTACACCATATTATAAAAACAAGGTTCGAGAATATTTTAGGAGTACAGACCAGCCTGAAATCAGATAGAATCGGTTTGCAAACACGTTCATTTATTTTGTAAATAATGGAATCAGACGTCTGATGATCCAACTAAAGTTGCATTTTCATATTCATGAATAGCATTGATGTTCAGGTGTATCTCGCCTTCTTCATCTGTAAAATAGTTCCGGATAAATTTGGCACCCCAAATGATCTCTTCCGGGACATAGGAGAATCGCATGTGAACATGTTGACCATAAGCGTCGTCGTAAGCACGAATAAGAATTAACACTTCTGCATTATCCCTGATCATGTCTTCTTTTGAATATCCGTATATCGGGCTCTTCTTGTTTATCGGATGAACAACTGTCCAGCTCAGAGCAAGGAAAGCGACATAGTCGGTGTCAAGTTCAAGCGGAATGTATTCCCGCTGCACATGATCACTATGGTCGACATCTATGGCAAGGATAACTTTTGCTTCTACTTCGACCAGAACATTTGGCCTCAGCCCGGTGATACGGAACATAAGTCCGTCCTCATTCTTGTTGAAAGGAGATACCAGCATGTTATGGCTGGACATGATCCCGATCACGGGTTTTGAAAACCGTCCATAGACCAGGCCTGTGGCTACGGCAAAGAAAAGCAGCCCGGTCATTGCCTCCATTCCGGCAATAAAATTTGTAATAGCGTCATCCGGGAATATGGATCCAAAACCTACTGTCGTGAACGTTTGCATGCTGAAAAAGAAGGCCATTAGAAGGTCAGGGACGTTAAGATGGGTCTGAGAAGCTACAATATGTTCAATACCGCTGAGGTAGTATATGAAAGCAAACAAAAGGTTTACCAGCATATATGTAATTATGACGACAGTGAAGAACCTTAAATTACCCATAGATCGCAGGCTATGGAAAACCAACTTCCTCATTCCATGGCGCTTAATGTTAAAAGACCCGTTCTTATTAATGATCCGCTTGGTTCGGGTCTTATAGTCGACCCCAAATCCAGGGTCAAAATTTTTTATCTTTTCTTTATCCTTTGCCATTGAAGCACTAAAATAAACTTTTATTCATGATATATTTCATCAATGCTCTGTATACCAGACCAGCCCCCCATTTTTTAAGGTTTCACAGTACAATTCAGTGGGCATCCAAATATTATGTTAACACAAAATGCCGCTGAAAAGTGTTATCATTGCAGCGTTTTACCAATTAAAATGGCAAAACACTGTTTTTTTATATGAAAATACAACATCTGAGACACTCTGTTACTGCTGACAGGGACTTCATTCAAACTTTACGAAAGCGCGTCATGACCCATTTGAAAGAAAATGGCAAGACGATCTACGGAAATAAGAGGATGTATGTCAAAACCGGTTTTATGCTGGCTTTGTATTTTACTCCTTACTTCATTCTTCTGTTTGGCGGGATAGAAAATAATCTTGTAATGCTAGGGCTTTGGGCATTGATGGGCATGGGGATGGCCGGAATCGGTCTATCCGTTATGCATGATGCTAATCACGGCGCCTATTCAAGAAACAAAAGAGTCAATTATATTCTTGGAAACACATTGGCTGCCCTTGGCGGCAGTTCTAATAACTGGAAGATCCAGCACAATATCCTTCATCATACTTATACGAATGTAAGTGGTATGGATGAGGACATTGATCCAGGACCATCTCTGCGTTTTTCCCCACATAAAAAAAGGATGAAAGCACATAAGTATCAGCATTTATATGCATGGTTCCTCTATGGGCTAATGACCCTGGTGTGGTCAACTACAAAAGATTTTAAACAGGTAAGCCGTTACAGGGCCAAAGGATTACTGAACACTAAGGAGAGATCTTACAGGGCTTATTTGTGGGACGTAATTCTTATTAAGATAG
>DJML01000137.1 GCA_002436505.1 Bacteroidetes bacterium UBA6491
TGCGACGAAGGTTTCGGGTAGCCGCGCATCAGACTGTAAAAATATATCCTTCGATAATCAGGATGAAGGAATATGAACTGATGGCCTTTGCAAAGATCTCCAGCTACAGTGGATTAAAGAAACTGAGAAGGATAGGGCACAGCTATGAATTTGAACAGATCCGTACGTATGTTGAAGGCGATGATTACAGAAGCATCAACTGGAAGGCAACAGGCAGAGCAGGTGCTTTCATGGTCAACCAGTTTGAAGATGAAAGGGCGCAACCTGTTTACTGTGTCATAGACACCAGCCGTAACATGAAAATGCCTTTTAATGGCTTAAGTTTACTTGATCATGCTGTTAATAGTGCTTTGGTTATCAGCAACATAGCACTTAAAAAAGGGGACAGGTCAGGATTGTTGACCTACTCTGATAAAGAGGGGTCATTCTTAAAGGCAGCGAATGGCATTACCCAGTTGCGTAAGATAATCACGAATCTTTACAACACGGAACAGTCCAGGTATGAGTCGGATTACGACCGGTTGTACTATCAAATCTCTAAAAGGATCGTAACCCGTAGCCTTCTTTTCCTGTATTTGAATTTTGAATCCGTCTATTCCCTGCAACGGGTGCTCCCGATACTTAAGAAAATTAACCGAAAACATCTGCTGATAGTGGTATTCTTTGAAAATTCGGAGATCGTTGAATTTGCCCGTATAAAACCGGTTAACCTAAAAGAGATGTATGATCAGGTAATAGCAGAAAAATTCATCTATGAAAAGCAGCTGATCGCAAGAGAATTGCACTCCGCCAAAATACAGTGCATTCTCACACGTCCGGAAGATCTTTCACTCAACACAGTGAACAAATATCTTGAACTGAAGGCGAGAGGATTTATTTAAATAAACAAAGCGAAAAACAAGAAGTTGATGCCAGTTCAAAGCTCTGAGATATGCGCTATTAAGCGTTTAACTACGGCTATATTGGAGTACCTTGACTCAATGAGTTTACGTGCTTCAGTAGAAATGTCAGCATACAGGTCCGGAGCGGAAATCAATGCAAGGACATGATCTTTAAAGGATGTCGCATCGTCAGCGATCAGTATGTTCTTTTTGTCTTTATAGTCAATTCCCTGTGCACCGATCGAGGTACATACCACGGGTTTGCCTGCTGACATGGCCTCCAGTATCTTAACCCTTATTCCGCTTCCTGATCTCAGTGGAACGATACAAATGCCTTTGTCCCTGATGAACTCTTGTGCATTATCAACCTCACCTACAAAATAAACCCCTGTTGATTTCCTGTTTCTCATTTCATCAGGCATTCCTTTGCCAGCAATGTAGAGTTCGGTGTTGCTGTTGTCTGCATGTATTCCCGGCCAAATGTCGTCAATGAACCAGTTAACTGCGTCAATATTGGGCCGCCATTCCAATGAACCAATGTGATAAAGCTTTAAAGGATCTCCTTTCATACGCCCATTCGACCACAGATCAATGTCAATTCCCGCAGGAGCGACATGTATTGGCACCTTGCAGCCCATTTCCAAAAAACGCTCGGCATCATCATTCGTGATAGGTACAATAGCGTCAAACATGTTCAAATGCTTCTTCTCGAACCTGTACAGCCTTTTAGCGAGAAGCTTCAGATACCATTTCTTGATCCCACCTGGGGTGTTTTCAGCCAGTCGTTGCCATATCTGGTACTCAACATTGTGCTGCCTCAGCACAACCTTAGCAGCGGACCTATACTTTAGTACTGTTTCTGTATACGGGGCGGAATACGTTCCTTCAAGTTGTATCAGGTCATAGGAGTGGTTCGTAAGATACTGGCTTATCAGCTTGTCAAAGGTGCGGCTCCGAAAACGTTCGACATTATATGATCTGTTTGAAAAGAGATTAAGGAAAGCACTGAGAAGATTGATGCCTGTATTAATGGGTACCACTTCAAAATGGCAGTATCTTTTTAATGCTGCATTTGCTTCAAGAGTGTTAATGCCGTGTTTTTCCGCCATTAAAGCAAGAAGGGTGACATCATGACCAAGTTCAGTGTAACCGCGGAGATTATTGTAAATGGCGATCGTGCCTCCTTCGTTGAGTGGCCAGGGAACACGATGACTGATCATTAGGATTTTCATTTGACCTCTTGCTCTTCGCGCATTTTGAAATTAAATATCCCGGTAAGCTTGAATAGTCTTTTATAGAAATCGGCATCAAACAGTCTGGAGTCGGTACTGGCCTTAATGGTAAGGAACATTGCAAGCGGAGCAAGAATGAATGAGCTCATCCAAACGCCCTGCCATACTTCGATGACCCCGCTTTTAGCAAGTTTTTCGCCAACCAGGCTCAGCGTGAAATAGAAGATAAAGATCAGGATAGATACCACCAGTGGCAAACCAAAACCACCTCTTCGGATAATGGCTCCCAGAGGGGCGCCTATAAAGAACAGTAGCAGGCACGAAACCGACAATGTGAACTTTTTATGCCATTCAATGTCGTATTTGTTGCGATTGGTAGATTCTCGTTCAACCTGTTCTATCTTTCTTCTGTTTTCATCGGATATGTTGCGCATAGTGCCGCGTGCTGTCTCTATGACCCTTAGACGCATGTCTTTGGGATCAGATGGGTTTTTAACGACGGCAGCCTCTACAGTGCCATCAGTGCTTTCCTCTGTTTTTTCATATTCTTCCCACACCACCTTTTCACCTTCTTTATTTATCGCCGTCTTTTGTTTTAAAAAGGGAGATTCATAGCCTGTAATGGTCTCATGGAACGGTTTGTCGATAGGTTTATCAGGGATATTGAACATTCCGGCCAACGAATCGTCCGGCAGGTTGTAATAGCTCATGTTGTAACGCATGGCATCCTCCTTGACCAAAGCTATGACCTTGATCAGGGAATCCTTCTTTATTTTAAGCTGCCGTACATTTAACATCCGGTGATCATGACTGAATAATTCGGGTTCGGTTCTCTTAAGTTCCAGCTCAGATAAGTTGATAGCCATGCTGTATTTGTCGAAAGACATGAGATTGTGGGGCATTTTTACCAGATAATCCCTGTTCTCCGTCATTTCCTGGTACCTTTTTCCGTCAATAAGTTCCAGTATAAGGAACCGATCGTCAGGAGTGACGTACATTTTTCCCTTTTTAGCAAGAATAATATTCGTGCTGGATCTTTTATCTGCTTTTGCATAGATCAGGACATCATCCAAAGTCTGGTTGTCCTTATGTTTGTGGCCAACCCGTATCGCGTACCCTTCAAGATCTTTAAAGAAAATACCATCCTGAATGTTCAGGGCCGGTTTTTTATGAGAAAGGTCGAACAACAGTGCTCCCCAACGCAGGTTTACCTTCGGAATAAGGTTGTTTGCCGTGAAAAATGCACCCGTACTGATCACCACCATCACCATAAGCATAGGGAAAAGGGAGCGCATCAGGGATACTCCGGCAGATTTCATCGCAACAAGTTCATAACGCTCACCCAGGTTTCCGGTCGTCATGATCGAAGAAAGCAGAACTGCAAGTGGGAGTGCCATCGGGATAAGGTATACCATGGAATACATAATGAATTCCATGATCACGTACCATTCAAGACCTTTCCCAACCAGTTCGTTGATGTACCTCCACAGGTACCACATTAAAAAGAGGAAAAGAGAGACAAAGAACGTTCCAATGAACGGCCCTATGAACGATTTTATAAGGAGTTTATGAAGCTTCTTCACTTTGTACGTGCAGTTGCAAACCTACATCATTGTGCTGACTATTTACAAATGAGTATGATGTAATTTACGAATAATACGACCGGTTTATTATTAATCTCAAAGCAAGTGTTAAAGGGGGAAGCGAAGAATGGTAATCGCTGAATATGAATAGAGAAGGGGAATTTGATCGGTATTGGCCTAAGGTGCGCCTTTTGCAGCGATCATGAAACCATGGAGTCACGGTCATTTCTTTCTTCGATGTTCATTACAGACCTGAATTCGGTTCTGATGATGCGCCATCTTTCAGGATACTTGTTGAATAGTTCTACGATTCTGTCGGCGTGGTTCTTTAATGAGTCGGAAATGGCTGCATTGCTGATCGGAGGATCACAATGGCTGCCTATGATCTTACCAATTACCCTTTGGCTGGAAAGCTTCGCTCGCCTTGCGGCTTCTTCGTAGCGGTCAAGAATGGCCTGTGTTTTTGAAAGCCGCCCGACAACCACTGGAGCATTTTTTCTGAAACGCTCTTCACTGCGTTCTGCAATGCCGGCCTTTTGCAGAATGAGGTCATGTTTATCGAGTAAAAGTTCATCAGGCATTTCAAATGCGAGATTAATTGAAACCTGCACAGATCTTTCTATCGACTGTTCCACGTCATTCAGGTCACCTTCAAACTTCTTCAGGCTCTCAAGTGCAGCCTGTGTGAACATGATCCGCATATGTTCGCGTTCTCCTATTTTAGAGGCGATGTACTGGGCATGAGACTCTACACTCCGTATCCACATGTTCTCTTTTTGCGCCAGTTCCGTCTGGAGAAGCTTCATGTTGTTGGATTGCGAATCTCTTTGAGAAAGAAGGACACTGTAAAGATCGCGGTCCGCTCTCACATTCTTTATCATGGTAGTGCATGAATTCCAGGCCATCTGGCCAAGCATTCTTTTCTCACGAGCAGACAATGGCTTTGGGTTTCGTGTCATTCCGAGCATCGCGTCTGTGCCGGAAGTGAAAACCAGCAGGACCAATGCTTCTGCATTAACAAGCAGGGAAGGGTCTTGAAAACGAAGCGCAAGGATGGTTCGATTGTTCTCATCCTCGAGCATGACCTGACGTTTGCCTACCTGTTTTCCTGTTATCGGAAGCTCATAATCAGCATACCATTCAAAATTGTGCCCTTTAAGAACGAATTGATCGAATTCAGGGGAGGGTTCAAAGATAGCAGGTTGGTCGGCACTGGCCGAGGAATACCCACTGCCATAGAGAATGTAGTTTTCCTTCATTGCTGCAAGTACTGAAACACGCTTTGTTCCAACGATCGTATCCAGGGCATACGACATAATAAGATCTTGTGTTGGCTGTAAGAAACTTAAGCGCTGCATAAGTCAGTATCTTCTTTAACAAAGTTAAGTAAAATTAAGATAAATTAAGTCACTTAAGTCAATAATTAAGACCTTAATTAACCGCAATTCAGAAACCTTAATCAAACAATTAAGCCTTAAAGTGCTGTTTATCAATACGATATTTCGTATAATATTGTTGTAGTGATTCAATAATTAAGTTAATGATGAGAGCAGTAGAATTAAATTTTAAGGAGATCGCATCCCTGATCTTTCAAGGAGTTCAGCTGATGGGTGAAACAGCACAGTACTGGTTTACAGAGATGCACACCTCTGCCCAGGGGTTTTTCGTTGATGCGTTTACATTGAACGTAGCCGGCGGCATCGTAGATTTTAAATGGGAGGAAGGAGAGGAGGAGAACTTTACCCGGCAAAGAGAAGCAAAGCCAGTTCGGCAAAACAATGAAATGAATGATGAATTGGTGGTGAAAGAATCAAATTCAGTGAATAACAATTCAGAACCAATTCAGCGCACAGAGGCAAAGCGATTTAGTTTCCGACGAATATTAATCCGGGGCATGAAAAAGATACTTCGTTTGATATTCATTGATATCCCTGAGGTGTTCAATCGTTCTGCAAGNNTATCCGGCATCAGCATGCCTTATCACGCCCATTGCCGGGTCATTGTGAAGTACCCGTCTAAGTCGTTCCGCAGCGTCATCGGTGCCATCCGCAACGATCACCATTCCGGCATGAAGAGAATATCCCATACCAACACCACCGCCATGATGAAAAGAGACCCAGCTTGCGCCGCCGGCAGTATTGATCAGTGCATTGAGAATTGGCCAGTCTGCAATTGCATCAGAGCCATCCAGCATAGCTTCTGTTTCCCTGTTTGGCGATGCGACAGAACCGGTATCTAGGTGATCTCTTCCAATAACGAGAGGAGCTTTCAGTTCCCCATTCTTAACCATTTCGTTGAAGGCAAGTCCGGCTTTCTCTCTTTCTCCAAGCCTTAACCAGCAGATCCTCGAAGGCAATCCCTGGAAAGCGATTTTATCATGGGCCATGTTCAGCCAGCGTATCAATCCTTCGTTATCAGGAAACAGTTCTTTTAGTTTGGCATCGCATTTATGTATGTCCGAAGGGTCTCCGCTCAAGGCTACAAAACGGAAAGGTCCACTGCCCTCGCAGAACAGGGGCCGAATATAGGCAGGGACAAATCCCGGAAAGTCAAATGCATTTTTCACTCCCTGGGCAAATGCCTGACCACGAAGGTTATTGCCGTAATCGAATGTAATAGCGCCTTTTTTCTGTAATTCAAGCATCTGTTCTACATGTCTGCACATAGTTTTAAGCGCCAGCTTACGGTATTTTTCAGGATCTGACTCCCTCAAAGCATTGGCCTCGGTTACAGTCATGTCCTGAGGGAAATAACCCACCAGTTCGTCATGTGCCGAAGTTTGGTCGGTCAGCGTGTCCGGTGTAATGTTCCTGTCGATCATTCTCTGCAACAGATCCACTGCATTGGCAACGACACCTATTGAGATCGCCTGATCGTTCCTGGCCGCTTCGATGGCCCAGTCGATGCCCTCGTCAATGTCACTGGTCATTTTGTCAAGATAACGCGTGTCTAAACGTTTCTTTACCCGCCATTCTTCCATTTCAGCGGCAAGGCAAACTCCTTCGTTCATGGTGATGGCCAGAGGTTGTGCGCCGCCCATTCCTCCCAAACCAGCCGTTACGTTTATCTTTCCTCTGAGGCTGCCGTTGAAGTGTTTTTTAGCAAGCGACAGATAGGTTTCATAGGTGCCCTGTACGATGCCCTGAGATCCGATATAGATCCATGAACCAGCGGTCATCTGTCCGTACATCATCAGGCCCTTTTTCTCCAGTTCGTTAAAAACATCCCAGTTTGCCCAGTGTCCCACAAGGTTAGAGTTGGCTATCAGCACTCGGGGAGCATTTTTATGGGATCGAAGAACACCAACGGGTTTACCGGATTGAACCAGCAAAGTCTCATTGTCATTGATCTCGGTAAGTGCTTTTAGGATAAGGTCAAATGATTCCCAGTTGCGGGCAGCTTTTCCTCTACCACCATAAACGATCAGGTCTTCAGGGCGTTCTGCCACATCTGGGTCCAGATTGTTTTGGATCATTCGGTAAGCTGCTTCCTGAACCCAGCCTTTGCAATGAAGATCGGAGCCGGTAGGTGCCTTTACTGTTCTTTTTCCGGTATTTGTTGACATGCGATTCACTTTGCTGCAAAGGTAAATAAATGGAACGCACAAAGTGAAATTATCAGGCCTAAAGCAAATTGGCCGTTTCGAAACGCCACACTTCAACTATCTCTTCTGCGGTCACTTCGAAGGGGCTGTACAAAGTATTCGTTGAAACAAGGGTCAGGCTTCGGTTATTATTTATCCTGTTGTAGGCCACTTTAAAAACGATGCCTTCGTTCAGCGTGACCACGACATACCGTTCGCCGTCTTTAATGTCTTTCCAGTTCTCCACGTAGCTTGCCGTGACCCAGTCCCCGTCATTCAAGGGCGGCATTGAATCTCCCTGGACCTGAAAACATCTGTATGTCTTTCCGCCCGGCAGAAAGGGGAGGTCGAACTTTGGCAGTGCAGCAATGAATTCTGGGTCAGCATACCCGTTGGCATATCCTGCCCGTGCTTTTTTGTCTACCATTTCGATCTTCTCCTGGTTGTCTTCGCCCACAGAAACTGTCAGTAGACGGAGCCGTCTTCCGGTGATGTCAACATCCATTCCTTTCTCCAGCATCGACCACTGGTATTCGCTCAGGGCGTTCAGGTCATATCGGATAAGGGCATCCATCGACAGCTTAAAATGATCAGCCAGCGCGATCTGGATGTCAAATGGAGGTTGAGTCCCTCTCTCGTAACTATTTAGTGATGAACGGCTTATTGATAGACTGTCAGCGAGATCCTGTTGCGACAGATCATTTCTCTTGCGCAAAAATTTTAGATTTTTAGCAAAAAACATCTCACAAATATAAGTTTTTGGTTAAATTATAATCATAAAATTGATAATTAAATTACCAAAATGTCAGACACAAAAGAAAGAACGATCGTTCACATGGACCTGGACACCTTTTTTGTATCGGTGGAGCGGTTAATGGACAGCAAATTGGAGAACAGGCCGGTAATGATAGGCGGGTTGTCCGACAGGGGTGTTGTTGCGTCCTGCAGTTACGAGGCCAGGAAGTTCGGCGTGCACTCCGGTATGTCAATGAAAATGGCCAGGGCGTTGTGTCCGCAGGCTGTGGTGCTGAGAGGGGATTCGGGCAATTACAGCCAGTATTCGAAAATGGTGACAGAGATCGTCAGGGAGTCGGTGCCATTGTATGAGAAAACATCAATTGACGAGTTTTATATTGACATGACAGGGATGGACCGTTTTTTTGGTTCCTACAGCCTGGCATCGGAGCTGAGGAAAAGGATCATAAGGGAAACGGGGCTGCCCATTTCTTTTGGAATGTCGATCAATAAAACGGTGGCCAAGATCGCTACGGGGGAGGCAAAGCCCAACAACCAGATCAATATCCGTCATGGAGAGGAAAAGCCTTTTATGGCTCCGTTGTCCGTGCAAAAGATACCCATGATAGGTAAGAAAACAGCCTTTTTGTTGCAGCGGATGGGGATCACACGCATTGAAACGCTGCAGCAGATGCCATTGGGGCTTATGGAGAAGGCGCTGGGACGTAATGGTGTGATGATATGGAACAAGGCCAATGCTATTGATAACACGCCGCTGGTGCCTTATCATGAGAGGAAATCCATCTCTACGGAACGCACTTTTGAGCGTGATACGATTGATGTGGTGCGTCTGAAGAACCAGCTGCTGGCCATGACAGAACACCTGGCCTATGAGCTGCGGTCGGGAGGAAGGCTCACTGCCTGTATAACGGTCCGCATAAGGTATTCCGACTTCAATACTTACAGCAAGCAAAAGCACATCCCGTATACTTCCTGCGATCATCAGCTGATCAGCTATGTAATGGAGTTGTTCGATTCCCTTTACAGCAAAAGGCTCATGGTACGGCTGATCGGTGTACGATTCAGTGATCTGGTGGGAGGAGGGCATCAGATCGATCTGTTCAACGACAAGGAGGAAATGATCAGTCTCTACCAGGCAATGGACCGCATACGTGATCGCTTTGGCTCCGGCAAACTGAAAAGAGCGGCAGCCATGGATGCCATGTCACTGGCCCGGTCAAGCCCGTTTAACGGCGAACCACCTGTTATTCCTGCACACCGGAGAGCATAGATCATGTACCTGAATTGTCATACATTCTACAGTTATAAATATGGCACCTTTTCTCCGGGTGAACTATTGCAGCTGGCAGCAGATAAGAACGTCTTCTGCATGGCGCTTACCGATATCAACTCGACAGCAGGATGCCTTGATTACATACGTCTGGCTGAAAAACATGGGGTGAAACCTGTGGTGGGGGTCGATATCAGGAACGGGGCAAAACAGGAATATGTCGCCCTGGCCAGAAATAACCGGGGGTTTATGGAGATAAACAAATACCTCTCCGGGCATTTGCACGCAAAAAGCACCATCCCCTCTGAGGCCCCCCCCCTGAATGATGTTTTTGTTATCTATCCGCTTGGCAACCAGCCCGACAGGCAGCTGATGGACCATGAATTCATAGGGGTGAGGCAAGAACACCTCATCAGGTTGTCGCTCTCCTCCTTTACAATGAATTTACATAAGCTGGCCATTCTCCAACCGGTGACCTTCAGAAATAAAAGGGATTTTAATGCTCATCGCCTGCTGCGGGCCATAGACAACAACACGATACTCAGCAAGCTGCCGAAGTCGGAAGAAGCGAACCCGATGGAGCTGATGCTCACCCAGGATGAACTGGAATCCGCCTTTGGTGGATTCCCCCGGATCATTGACAACACAAGAATGATATGGGAGTCTTGTTTTATTCATTTTGGATTTGACGACAGGGCCAGCAGTCAGAATCTAGCTACCTATACGGGCGGCGCAGCCACCGATGAGGAGCTTATCAGGAAATTGTGCCGGGAGGGTATTGAGTATAGGTATGGCGGCGTTCCGGGCAAAGAAGTTCTTGAGCGCATGGNNGTGAGCTATTTCCTTATTAACTGGGACATCGTCAATTATGCGAGGAGGAAAGACTATTTTTATGTCGGACGGGGGAGCGGGGCCAACAGCCTTGTGGCGTACCTGTTGAACATCACGAACGTGGACCCGATGGAACTCGACCTGTACTTCGAGCGTTTCATTAACCCCGTACGAAAGAACCCGCCTGATTTTGACATCGATTTCTCATGGCTGGACCGCCAGGATGTGACACGCTATATCTTCGAACGGTATCCGAACAGAACGGCACTTCTGGGAGCGCAGATCACTTTCAAACAAAGATCTATGGTGCGTGAGATAGGGAAGGTGCTCGGGCTGCCTCCACACGAGATAGATAAGCTGAACAGCAGGCGCATGAACGACAAAGATCCGGACAGCCTGCATCGCCTGGTGCTGAACTACAGTAAATACATTGAACGTATGCCGGGCCACCTGAGCGTACATTCCAGCGGTGTCATCGTGCTCAAGCACGATGTCCACTATTATGGGGCCACAATACTTCCCCCGAAAGGATTCCCAACAACACATTTCGACATGTATATCGCGGAGGATGTGGGCATTCATAAACTGGATATTCTGGGGCAACGCGGCCTGGCGAAGATCAAGGAGACTCTTGGCATCATACGCCTTAATCAACCTTCGGTACCGCCGGTCGACATCAATGATATTGGCCGTTTCAAGAAGGATGGCCGCATCAAGGAGTTGCTGATGCAGGGCAAAGCCATGGGGTGTTTCTACGTGGAGTCTCCCGCCATGCGGATGCTCATGAAGAAACTGCAGGTGAACGATTATCTCGGACTGGTGGCAGCCAGCTCGATCATACGCCCGGGTGTTGCACAGTCGGGCATGATGCAGGAGTACATCAAGCGGTACCGCGATCCCTCGAAACGTGTTTACATTCACCCCAGGATAGGTGAACTGATGAAGGAGACGTTTGGTGTGATGGTATACCAGGAGGACGTGCTGAAGGTGGCATGCTATTTCGCCGGGCTTACACTCTCTGAAGCCGATATCCTTCGAAGGGGTATGTCGTGGAAATTCAGGGAAAAGAACGCGTTCTGGCGGGTGAAGGAGAAGTTCTTCAGCAACTGTAAAGCCTTCGGATATAAAAATGAAGTGGTGCAGGAAGTGTGGCGCCAGATCGAAAGTTTTGCGAATTATGCTTTCGCAAAGGGGCACTCCGCTTCCTACGCTGTTGAAAGCTATCAGAGCCTGTTTTTGAAAGCCTATTATCCGCTGGAGTATATGGTGGCAACGATCAATAACTTCGGAGGATTCTAC
>DJML01000132.1 GCA_002436505.1 Bacteroidetes bacterium UBA6491
GATGTAGACTACGGCCTCAAATGGCCGTCTGAGCTTTGTCCGAAGGAAAAGCGAAGACAACCCAGCCCCAAATCAAGTGAGGGTGACGGTGAGTGTGAGTGGTTAGTACTGCACTCTTCATTCCCCTAACGACTAGCTCTCACTCTATCACTAGCACTGAAAAATCGCCGCTTCTTCAGGGCTTTTAATTATCGGTTTGCCTTTTTGTTCTCGCTTTGCATCTCTTCGAGTGTCGCCAGAATCTCATTGGTCTCTTTTAAGAGCCTTCTCAACAGATTATTGACATTGCCTTCCATCATATAGGCATTCTGCAAGGCATTTCTCGCCAAGACACCCGTCATGATCCTTCGATAATTGGTAAAACTGCTGTCCTTGGCGGTGGAACCGGACCATCGGGTGTTGTAGATAAGTCCGGGTTCTAATGTTTTTCTGAATTCCCAGGTAGATCCGCTGTAAAATGCGTGAACCTGTTCCTCGTAGAAATTATTCAAACTCTTATAGACCTCGAAGTAATCCGCAATGTCATTGAGTAATTGTTTATTGTTCAACAGAGAAATCTTTCCCGACGATTGTGCTTTATTATAGGTAGAAAGATTTGGGCTAAAATTACTGTGCCGCATAAATCGTAACGCCAGATTTCTCAACGAATCTGTTGATACTATTTGTTTTTCTTGTTCAATTAAGTCGAAGTACAAGTTCATTGTACTTAGCTGGTAATCAGACCATTTTATTTCGTCATTTTCAATCTTGTCAGCATTGTATTTGAAATCCTCGATTAGCGATGCGATGATCTCCATCCTTTCCAAGTCAAGCTTTCGTTCTTCGTTCCAATTGTTGATCTCAACGGCAATCAGTATCCCGATCACCACCAACACAATCTCCCCAATGGCATAGACCATGTACCGGGCAAAGCGACTTTCCGTTAAAGCCCTGACGCGAATACGGTTAAAGAAACGAACCATGATTTCAAAGATAGCATAATCACTATTGGAGAGAACCCTGCAAAATATGCGGACTTAATTTGTTTTTTGTGAGCGTATGAATGTTCCTTAGCGCAGCGAAACCTGCCTGCAGCAAGCAGGCAAGTTCGCTCTAATTACCCAATCCCTTCGTGCAAAGAAGGAAATTAGCTTATGACACTAAGCATCGATCATTCATTTGAAATGATCATTTTACTTTGATAAACCTCCTGATCAATCATCACCTGCAACAGGTACATGCCATTTTTCAACGCCAATCCATCAATCAAGATGGTATGCTCTTGCAGTTGTACATTGTTAAAACTGGTAGTAGTCCGACCCGAAAGATCAAGAATACGGACCCTGGCAAATGAATCGTGCTCAGAGGGTAAGAGAATACGGAAACTACCCCTGTTCGGATTTGGAAATAGCTTGAGACCATTTTCAGAATTCTTGGTTTCCTTCAGACCCAGGTACTCATAGATTTCCGTATAGGTAGTATTGGTAATAACCGCTTCGTTGTTATCAAAGTAAATGGCTGCACAATTCTCCACAACATCACCGTGTTCAAGTGTCGGAACGGCTTTGATACGGAATGATACATATCCCATGCTTTGTTCAAAGTTGGTACCGCTGTCAGGCAGATTTATATTCTCAAAAATAAAATCCACCATGTCGGGATTGATAAATTCCAGCCGGTAATCATGGCTGGAGGACAACATTTCAAAGCTTTCTATCAACAGGTCCTCGCTCAATGCATCCCTGATCCTGACAAAGTTTGCTGCAGCTGTTCCCGTGTTCTGAAAGCGAATGGTATAGTAAAGGTAGTTTCCTTCCTGAACAAAGGCCGGACGAACTTTTCCCATGGGTTGAACAACTTTGTCATTGGGATCATGAGATCCTCTCACCACATTCAATGTGCTGTCTACATTGTCTATGGGAAAAGTGTCTGAACCGTTCAGGTAAATACCGGCATAAAACCTTAATGTGTCACTAATTGAGACATTTGGTATGCTCTTGTTAAACGAAAAAAACAAGAAAGCTTCATTCCTTGAATAAGGCGCCATGTTGGAGAAAATCCAGGACAGCTTGCCAGCCATTGTATCTGTAGGAGGAATGCTGGCATAGGTCAATTCAAGTCTGGGATCAAAATTCAACACGCAGGTGTCGCTTATATAAGTGGTTCCAACGTTTCGAAAATCAGCAACGACATAAGCCCAATCCGACCACCAGGACCGAGATGCTCCCAGGGGAATCAGCTGTACGCGCATGTCGTTGACTCCCGGAATTGCCGTGAGTTTGAAATGATTGTCGTCATCCACCTGGCTGGAGCCCGAAAAGGATAAAGGATGTGTCGTTGGGCTGGAGAAGTGATGTTTGATTGGGTGGTTGTATTCCAGCGAATACGACCCATTCATCAGGTAAGCATCATAGAATCCGTTGTGATCGGTAAATGTGTAGTAGTGATTCACTCCGTTAATGGCAATAAGCTGGCTTTCAATAAACCGATCTCCTGTGTTTGGAATCGAATTATTGTTACTGTCAATGTAGACATAGCCGGAAGCCAGGTTTGAGGCGTCCTTAATTCTCAAGAGGAAACCTCCATAGTTTGTGGTCATTGGGATGTGGTCAACTATAAACGTGTCACTGGGTAACATGTTAGCTGAGATGGTCACGTAAATATTATCCTTGAATCCGGTCACAATAGACGTTCCCCTCTGATAATTTGCACCATAAGCATGTTTAGACCAGATCAAATCCCCGTTTCCGTCCAATTTATATATGACAACCGATCCACTGTCATTATAAATAGGTGATCTCAGGCTATCACCGAACATACACGCAATTTGACTATAATTTCCTTGTAACAACAAATCACCATATCGGTCAAGAGCTATTTCATCTATGTAAGTATATCCATAAAAAGGAGGTCCAAATCCACAGTAGTTTAATTGCTTCATCCATAAGACAACTCCGAATTTGTTGACTTTAATGATAAAATCGTTAGACCTTAAGGCGCTATTAGTGTTAATGGTATATCCCCCAATACTCGCACCCGACATATCATGGAATCTTCCTAGAGCATAGAGGTTTCCGGAAGTATCAACTTCCAAATCCCAAAACTGGATTTTTCCAGACCCGGTCAATTGGTAATTTACACTACCCAAACTATCATATCGCACAATTAGGGTGTCACTAAACTGGTGACCATTAAAATAGGAGGACCAGGGAACCCAAACATTTTTCTTTTGATCAATGCAGAAACCTATTGAGTTCCCTTCTTTTGGAAAGGAATCAATAATATTTCCACCGTGATCAAGTTTCAGGATAAATCCGTGATAAGTGTTCTGTGCATAATATACGGTATCATGATTAATATAAATACATTTCTGATCATCGGTCATAATGCTAACATTATATTGAAAAGAAAAAGTGGAACTTCCCGGTATAACCGTTGCCCATTTAAAAGTTCCATTATTATCAAATTTTACAACAGCATGTCTATAAATTGCATTGGGGGTGTAAGATGGAAGGAATATCGAAGTATCGTTTTCAATCAACAACGTGTCATTAAAGTATACTTCGACGATCACATCATTGGTTCTGTCAATGTGAATTGCTGTGATTAAAATGTCGGATCCCCAACGACTAGACATTTGTTTGATCCATAGTGCATTGCCCAGGGAATCAACTTTGGCCAGATAAGCCCTGTAATCGTTCGGTGGCAAGTTACCGGAACGGTAATATGTCCCGTTGAGACTTACTCCTGTAGTGTTGGAAAATCCACATATAAATGCATTACCGAAATTGTCCATGGCAACGTCAGTAACGTAGAATGAACTGTCAATAGGAATCAACCACTCACTAACCTGACCATTGGAGTAGGTTGAAATTGTAACAAGAAGGATAAAGAGTAAACGTTTTACCATAGGCATTTTGATTTAATAAGTAGTTAATGAATGTATTCATGGTTCAACTGATTGATACCAGTACCCATTAAAGATAATAAAAAAAATTACTTCTTGTGGGTATGAGTTTTAGATATTATGCATTTAAAATGTCTATTATGAAAGGAAAACTGCCCAAGTGAATCTTCCCGCTCTTGCACAACACTCATCTGAGCGTAGTTCGAAACTACGCGCCAATATCAAACGTTTTCGGATTAACTGATTCGATATTTTCGGCGTAGTTGTGAACTACGCCGAGGAAGGGTTTTTTGTTTCATAAAAGTCCCATGGGAGTCAGAGGGTTTAGGGAGAAGGGGAAAAGAATTTAATCTTTTCCAAGCAAGGATTCAATTGCTGTTTTGGATGTGTGAAAATATGGGTGCTTATTATACGGATGAGGAAGCCTGCACCTTTGGGGGGATTTCCTAAATCTGTGCATCAAATAAAATTCAATAGATTATTTTAAGACTTGTCCCCGAAATCTTCTCTTGATAATCCAAACCAATAATTTTGGTGGTTATCAAATTGAAATTCTTCGATAATCCGGAAACCCAATTTTCCAAGTACGTGATGAGAAGCCCTGTGGTCCAGTCGGGCACCTGCATGTATAACATTGAGATTCAATTCTTTAAATCCATATTTTAACGAAGCTAACCCTGTTTCGGTTGCAATTCCCTTTCTCCAATGTTTGCGTTTTATTCGATAACCAAGATCGTAATATGGGAAATCCCGGATTTCCTGTTCGTATTTGATACCTGTCCAGCCTATAAATTCACCGGTATTCTTGCTTTCAATAGCCAATCGACCTGTTCCAAAATCACGGTATTGTTTTTGTACTTTTTGAATAACCCTCAGCGCTTCTTTCTCACTTCTTAACGGTGGCGTTCCAATGTACTTCAATACTTCGGGATCAGACTCCATTTCGAGCAATCCCTTTGTATCCTCCGTAACAATATCTCTAATAATAAATCGATCTGTCTCTAAGATAATTGGCATTTTCTGCTTCCATTTTTTCTGTTAACTCACACTCACACCGTATTTCAGAAATCATACATAATTAATCATCTGTCTTCTCCCTCACCTGGCTTTTTCTGTTTCATCAATGCGGCTGACATCAAGTGAAATGCCCTCTTCTTCCTGCTCAATGATGTAGGTGAATTTATAGCCCCATTTTATCTCGGAGGCCTTGTAGGAAGAACGGGAATACACGGTCTGCGAGAAAGACTCATCGAAGGCCCGCATCATGACGATGAATTCGGCTTCTTTTTCCAGCAATGATTCTTCTGTGAGGTTGTACAAGGGACTGGTTTCGTTTATGGGATGTACGACGGTCCAGATCGACGGAAGAAAGACCACCTTGTTGCGCTCGAGGTCGAGTTGGTGAAAATCGCGCAAATCAGAATCCTTTTTCCTCATAGACAAGGTCACGGTTACTTCCACTTCGAGAAGCTGGTTGCTGTATGGATTCAAGACCCTGAACATAAAACCACTTATGCCCTGATAAGGCGCCATGACAGCACTATTGCTGTACCTGATCTTTGCCGATGGCTTGGAAAATCGACCGTATAGAAGGCCGGTGGCCAGTGCAAAGGCCAGTAAGCCGATCATGGACTCGACGGCGGCCACGGTGCTTGCCGGAAAACTGATGGGTGCGGTACGGCCGTATCCCAGGGTCGTGATGGTCTGTGAACTGAAGAAAAAGGCCTCCATGTACTTGTCCAGATCGGTTGATCCGTCAATGCCCGTGAGATTTTCGACGCCGATCCAAAAATACAGGCAGGCGAAGAGCAGATTCACGACCAAATAGGCAGAAAGAATGAGCAGTAAAAAGTGAAACCACGACATGGATACCAGGGCATGGTAGAAATGTATGCGCTGAAAGAGCGGCAAACCCTTCTTTTTAACATTGAAGGAGCCATCCTTGTTCAGCGACCTTATCCTGCCGGAAGAAGCCTTTGCCCCCAGACCGAGATCTTCGTAATGCTGCTTTTTATAAACCATTTATTGCGGCGCGCTTGGTGAAGGATAAATGTAAGGAGAAAAGTGGTCAATAGTCAGTTATTCGTAAACAGACGGAAGATTGAAAAGATCCATTCATAAATCATAATTCGGGCTCCGCCCGCCGTCCCATGGGAGTCAGAGGGCTTTGGGAGAAGTGGAAAAGGATTGAAATAAAAAGCAGCTCAGAGTTCTATCCAAACTGCTCTTATGTCGGTAGTAGATTTAATTAACTTCTGGGCTCAGTCTTATTAAACATATACCTCGCTATCTTCCATTCTCCTTCCACTTTTTCGAAGACAAACAATTCTCTGTTTGCCTCTGGAATAGTATCACCTGTGGCATGAATACGTGTTGTACCTTTTGAACTCGTGACTGCGAAAGCCATATTGTCTTCTACTTTGATTTCCTCTATAAAGAACTTTATGTTCAACTGAATTTGTGAAAAGACGAATTCATATGATTTCAATATTCCTTCTGAGCCTATTCCTGATGGAGCTTCAGT
>DJML01000004.1 GCA_002436505.1 Bacteroidetes bacterium UBA6491
TATGTTGAAAGTCTTTCTGCTTATGCCCGGCAATTCATGGGCAAGCTTGACAAGCCGGATGTTGATCATATTAAAGGATTGTCACCTTCTATTGCAATAGAACAAAAGGTGAACACGCGAAATCCGAGATCGACGGTGGCAACCTCCACTGAGATCTACGACTATCTTAAATTATTGTTTGCAAGGTGTGGCCATACTTTCTCTCCTGTTTCTAACGAAGAGGTAAAGTGTCATAACGTCCAGGATGTGGTCGACTTTATTAAATCAATATATAAAACGCATCCCCGGATATACATACTAGCATCATTCAAAGATGCTACAAGGGAAGCCTTGCATCAGCACATGAACCTCGAGATACAAAAAGGTTTTTCAAGAATGTTGTATAAGGGCAAGATCGTAAGAATTGAAAAACTCTTAACTGAAGTCGATGATGATAAAGCCCATGCAGCTGATCTGGATCTGGTCATTGACCGCCTGATCATTGAAGAATTCGATGAAGAAACCGGTCACAGACTTGCTGACTCTATTGAAACTGCTTTTTGGGAAGGCGCAGGGGAACTGGCAGTGTTGGCCGAAGCAGAGGATGGAAAACGCGTTAAAAATGAATTTTCTAATCTTTTTGAAAAAGATGGAATAACATTTGACCAGCCTACGGTTGACTTTCTGAGTTTCAATAATCCATATGGCGCCTGCAAAACCTGTGAGGGATTCGGATCTGTTATTGGAATAGATCCGGCGTTGGTGATCCCTGATAGATCCCTTTCACTCTATGAAGGTGCCGTGGCACCCTGGAGAGGAGAATCCCTAAAAAAGTGGATGCGGGCTTTTGTAGAAAAGGTCAATGAAGATGAATTCCCGATTCATAAACCATACATGCAACTCTCTCAGCAACAGAAAGATCTGCTTTGGAACGGTAGAAAGGGACTTAAAGGTGTTTCCGCCTTCTTTGATTACCTAAAGGAGAAAAGTTATAAGATCCAGTACCGGGTAATGCTTGCTAAATACAAGGGGAAAACGGAATGCCCGGAGTGCAGGGGAACGCGAATTCGCAAAGAAGCTAATTATGTTAAACTGATACCGAAGTCTGAACTTCCGACGGAAATTGTACCCGCACCTGATCGCCTTAGCATAAGTGAAGTTCTTGTTTTACCCATTACTGATGCGCTTTCTGTATTCAATGCACTTGAACTTAACGACACCGACCAGCAGATCGGGTATCGTCTGATCAAAGAGATATCCAGAAGACTCGGGTTTTTAAATGATGTCGGATTGGGATATCTGTCGCTGAACAGAAAATCGAATACATTGTCAGGAGGTGAATCTCAAAGAATAAACCTTGCCACCTCTCTTGGAAGCAGCCTGGTCGGGTCAACATACATTCTTGATGAACCAAGCATAGGTCTTCATCCGAAAGATACAGAAAGACTTATTGGTGTTTTGAATAAGCTACGGGATGCGGGCAATACTGTTGTGGTGGTTGAACATGATGAAGAAGTGATGCAGTCCGCAGAACATATTATTGATATTGGGCCTTTTGCAGGTGAAAATGGCGGTGAGGTCGTTTTTTCAGGGAATTATAATGAAATCACTTCCGTTGATACGCTTACATCCAGATACCTGACAGGAATTGAATCGATCAGGATTCCTTCTCAAAGAAGGAAATCGGTGGATTATATTAAAGTGACAGGGGCCACTTATCACAATCTGAAGAACATTGATGTTAAATTCCCATTGAATGCTTTCACTGTCGTAACAGGAGTAAGTGGTTCGGGAAAAACGTCGCTCGTTAAAGGCGTTTTATACCCTTCCTTGCAAAGACACCTGGGGAATTATGGTGTAGCCGGTTCAGGAGAATTCAAAGAACTGGGTGGAAACCTGAAACAGATCAAACAGGTGGAAATGGTTGATCAGAACCCGATCGGAAGGTCGTCTAGATCGAATCCTGTTACATATATCAAAGCGTATGATGCTATACGTGAACTGTTTGCAAGCCAGATCATCTCTAAAACAAGAGGTTTCAAGTCTTCGACTTTCTCGTTTAATGTGGACGGAGGGCGTTGTGATAACTGTAAAGGGGAAGGTGAGGAAATAGTGGAGATGCAGTTTATGGCCGATCTTCACCTGACTTGTGAGGTTTGTAAAGGCAAGAGGTTTAAAGAAGAGGTTCTGGAAATCACCTATAATGGTAAAAACATATATGATGTCCTGAGCATGACCGTATCGGAAGCCATGGATTTCTTCAGAAAGAATAAAGGTATTATAAGTAAGATGAAGCCGTTAATGGACGTTGGTCTTGGATATCTTTCTCTTGGCCAGTCGTCAAGTACCCTGAGCGGGGGCGAGGCGCAAAGAATAAAACTGGCTCATTTCTTAAGTAAAGGAGGATTGAATCAGACCCTGTTTATCTTTGATGAACCTACGACCGGACTGCATTTCCACGATATCCGTAAACTACTGGATTCATTCGATGCACTCATCGACAAAGGACACAGTATTATTACCATAGAGCACAACCCTGACGTAATAAAATACGCGGATTGGGTTATTGATCTTGGTCCGGATGGAGGAGATAAGGGCGGAAACCTCATGTTTGAGGGAACTCCGGAAGATCTGGTGAGTTCTGAGTCGTCAAGGACGGCACCATTTATTCGGGAAAAACTAAAGAAATGACTTTCTAAAGGAGCTTTTTGATCTTTTCTTCAAGCTCGTATTCGTCCCCTTCGAGGTAACCGGTATGAACATCAATAATGTTTCCTTCCTGATCTGTAAGGATAGTTACAGGAGGATTGGTAATGTTCAATAATCGCTGAATATCACCGTTTGGATCAAGCAGTATGTCAAATTCCCATCCCTGCCCTGTGGCAAACGGTCTAACTCTTGGTGAATTTCTGGCATCGTCAACAGAGATAGCTACCAGTTCCATGTTGTATTCCTCTTGCCATTCTTCTAGGAGGTCATTCATGTTGGATAATTCTTTGATGCAGGGCTTGCACCACGTGGCCCAAAAGGAGATAACCGTTATTTTGCCATTGGAAGCATAATCACCCAAATTGACATTCTCGCCATCCATGTTCTTTACAATGACGTCAGGTAATTTCTGAAGATTTGTTGAGTCTTGCTCTCCTGCAAATGTGAAGAATGAGGTAAGCAATAAAAGTATAATAATCGTTGTTCTCATATTCGTTTCAAAATTAAAGCAATTTTAATACCAAAACGAATGTGTATTACTATGGAATAAAAATGAACATTGGGAAACTATATTTGTCGTACAGTGAGGAACCAGTTGATGTCAGGAGAAAAGATCAGAGTAGGAATATTTTTTGGCGGGAGTTCGAGAGAACGCGAAGTGTCCTTTGCAGGAGGTCGTACGGTGTACGATAATCTGGACAAGAATTTGTTTGAGCCCGTACCATATTTTGTTGACTCATTCGGCACTTTTATAGAGCTGAAATGGGAATATATCTACAGGGGGACCATTCGTGATTTCTACCCGACCGCGGCTTATTTGCCTGAAAGTCCCAATGGATTTCAGGTTTATGTAGAGTCCCTCGATCTTAGCGATGAACAATACGAAAGTATGATTGCTGAGATCGGAGAACGTAGGAATATTGACGCTATCTCTCGTCAGATAGATGTGGCGTTTCTTGCTTTGCACGGGGAAGATGGTGAAGACGGAAGAATACAGGGGTTGCTTGAATGGTACCGCATCCCATATACTGGTTCAGGGATCTTGCCGTCAGCAATAGGTATTGATAAGGTTGTTCAAAAGGAATTGATGAGATCGTTTGGATTTGATCTTCCTGCACATGAAGTAATTGCTGTTGACACCTGGGTCAAAGATCCTGGGCAGGTGATCGAGCGACTGAAAAAGAAAGTTGGATTTCCGCTCGTGGTAAAAGCTGCCCGACAGGGTTCATCGATCGGTGTGACAATTTTACGTGAAGCAGATAACGAGGAATTTACAAGTGCAATAGATGCTGCATTTTTTCGGTTATTCATTCGGAAGGATGATTGGATAAAGAGAAACAAGCAGGAGTTTGTGCGGCAACTTTGTGATTACAGAAGTGGCCTTGGATGTCCTCTGGTGATCGAAGGAGAACTAGTGAAACACCCTGAAAAGGTGCTTTCCAGACTAGAAATGCTCTTTGAAGATAAAAATGAGCTGCTTGTAGAGGCATCTGTAAAAGAAGCACGCGTGGTGGTTGAATCCATGATCTCAGGAAAGGAATTTTCATGCATCGTTATAGCTGACGAACAGGGTGAACCGATCGCTCTTCCTCCGACAGAAATAATCAAAGGATCTGAGATATATGATTATAAGTCAAAATATTTACCCGGTCTCTCAAGGAAGGTTACGCCAATAGATCTGCCAGATGACCGGATAGAGGAAATCCGTCAAAGATGCTCAGAGCTATATAAAAGACTGAAGTTCAATGTTTACGCCCGGATCGATGGTTTTATTCAAACCAATGGGAAGATCTATCTGAACGATCCCAATACGACATCAGGAATGATGCCGTCATCGTTCTTTTTTCACCAGGCGGCAGAAATCGGTTTAAATCCCAGTAAATTTCTGACCTATATCATACGAACGTCGGTCGCTGAACGGATGTCTATGACCGGGGTCTTCATGAATTCAACTTTACTGAACAAGCTGGATGAATTGCTGCGTTCTTCTAAAAAAGATCAGAACGAGAAAATAAGGGTAGGCGTTATCATGGGTGGATTTTCGACTGAAAGACACATTTCTGTAGAAAGTGGGCGAAATATTTATGAAAAACTGGCGTCTTCGTCAAAATATGAACCTGTTCCGGTCTTTCTTACCGGGAATAAAGAAAGGCATGAACTGTATGTCCTTCCGGTAAACGTGATGCTTAAGGATAATGCCGATGACATCAAATGGAAAGTCGAACATTTTAAGACGCATTCACTGATAGAAAATATTATTGAAGAATGTC
The DNA here is from genome assembly GCA_002436505.1 of Bacteroidetes bacterium UBA6491. Lineage (GTDB taxonomy): Bacteria > Bacteroidota > Bacteroidia > NS11-12g > UBA9320 > UBA6491. Next base: position 4,959 of record DJML01000004.1, read on the forward strand.
ATCAGATAACTTCCAGGCTTTTACATGATGAACCTGTCTGGGAACCGCTTTCGATATCGTATAAGGATCTTGCTGAAATTGTAGATGAAGTCTTTATTGCGCTGCACGGTCGACCTGGCGAAGATGGCGCCGTCCAGGCAGAACTGGATAAGTTGAATGTGCCTTACAATGGATCAGGTGTCTCAAGTTCTCAACGGACCATCAATAAGTTTGAGACCAATAACTACTTGAGATCCAAAGGTTTTTTAGTGGCAAATAACGCATTGGTAGATAAGGAAACCTGGATAAATAACAAAGACAAGGTCATTGAGATGGCCGGATCAATGGGTTACCCTCTTATCGCAAAACCTGTAGACGAAGGGTGCAGCTCAGCGGTTAAAAAAATTGATGATCAGTACGATCTCATTGCTTTTGCAACATTGAGTTTTAGAGGGTCAAATGAACGTGACCATTCTGCCGAGAAGCAACTGGACCTGGATCCGAAGGAGGAGTTTCCGAGTATGGATCAATTCTTGCTTGAAAATTTCATATCAAAAGGGAATGCTGTGCATTTTCTTGAGATAACGGGGGGAATGTTAACGCATACTGGACCTGACGGCGGTATTGAATATGAGGTTTTTGAGCCTTCTGAAGCGCTGGCAGAAGGAGAGGTGTTGTCACTGGCCGAGAAATTTTTAGCCGGAGAAGGCCAGAACATTACTCCGGCCAGGTTTGATATTCGTCCGGATTCAAACCGGTCGATCTCGGATAAAGTGAAAAAAGTTTTGAAAGATGTTGCAAAGACTCTTAACGTCGAAGGATATTGCAGAATAGATGCGTTTGTAAGGGTTCTGCCTGATAATAACGTTGAAGTGGTCATCATAGAGATCAATTCTCTTCCGGGTATGACCCCTGCAACCTGTATATATCACCAGGCTGCCATAAATGGGTATAAACCATATCAGTTCATTGACGGTATCCTTGAGTACGGCAGAGACCGCTTAAAGCAACAAGGTGTTAATTAATTAGGGGCAATGGCATTGTCCAATTGAAAAAATAATGAAGGCTATAAAAAAAATTGGGATTAATCTGGGCGCGATCATCATTGTTTTTGTGCTATTGCTGATACTTATGATGGTGCTTCTGAAATCCTATACACGTCATAATGTTGACCATGTAGAAATTCCTGAAATCGAAGGGATGAGGTTGGATAAGGCCATTCAAATGCTGGAAGAAAAAGGCTTTGAATACGAGGTAAACGATACCATTTATAAGGATGGGGTTCCGCTAATGTCAATTGTTGACCAGGATCCGGATGCAGGGTTTATGGTTAAACCTGGCAGACGGATATACCTCGTTATAAATGCAGATAAGGTCCCTCTTGTCAAGATGCCTGCCCTTGCTGGAAAAGAAAGTTTCAGGAGTGCAGTCATATTGTTGAGATCCAGTGGATTACAGCTTGGAAGAAAGATCGAAAGACCTAGCCCGATGATCAATGATGCGTCTAGCGAACCTGTGCTGGAACAAAGGATGCATGGTGATTCGCTTCAAATAAAAGCAGGTAACATGATCAGGAGAAATTCTAAGATAGATCTTGTGGTCGGTAAAATGATAAAAAACACATCTCCTGAAGAGGAGTTGATCGAAGGCGATGATCAGTCGGAAGATGGCGCTGAATAATAAAGGTCAGAAACAATATGACCGGAGAATGATAATCAATAGAATAATACATCTTTGCAGAGGACGTTTAGACACTATATTGTGCATGATATGAAGTTGAAGATACCGGTATCACTGATTTTCTTGATCTTTTTTGGTATAGAGGCAATGGCTCAGGTTGGATTAAAGCCGCTTCAGGCTAATATGCAGATCAGGCAATATCTTTTGGATCATCCGGATTACCACTGGAACGACAATGGGAGTCTTAACAAATGGGGCACTCCGGACACGCTGGACCTGCCTTTTTTTGAAGATTTTTCCCAGAACCATTTCTATCCTGATTCATCCAGGTGGCTCGACAACAACGTTTTTATCAACTCCGATATTCCAGTTCGTCCGCCAAGTTATGGTGCAGCAACCTTTGATTTTTTAGATCAATACGGCAACCCGTATGGTCCTCTTGAGAAGGATCGCATCTCTGGGGCAGACACGCTAACCTCGCAATTCATTGATCTGGGTGGCCTTACTGTTGCTGATTCCGTTATAATGACCTTTTTCTATCAACCGATGGGCAGAGGAGACTTTCTTACGAACAAAGATTCCCTGAAACTTGATTTCAGGGTAAACGATTCAACCTGGGTAAATGTGTGGTCAGTAGGAGGAGGGGTGTTTTCCGAATTTGTTAAAGTGAATATCCGTATTGAAGACGAAAAATACCTGAAACCCGGTTTTCAATTCAGATTTGAAAACAGATCCTATCAATGGGGCAATAACAACCACTGGCATCTGGACTATATCTTTATTGACAGGGACAGGACAGAAAATATTCTGGATTTCCCGGATTATACAATACAATCTAAGCCTACTTCACTATTAAAGAACTATTATGCAATGCCTTATGCGCATTATCTGGCTGATCCCGGAGGAGAAGCTGCAGATTCTATCTATTTCAGAGTAGGAAACCAGAACGATACCGGAATTCTTGCGGAGGTCAGACATTTGGAACAATGGAAAGACGTTGTTCTCGTTTCTACAAATTTTCAGGATAACGTGGCCAACGTGCCTGGAGAGGGCAATGCTTTAAGAAGGCTGAAGTCCTATGATTTTACGGGACTGACCGGTGATACTGTTGTAATAAAGCGCAGTTATTATGTGAAAGAGGCCGGTCTCACCAATGAATTTATCTATCAAAGGAATGACTCCATAAGTGTAGAACAGCGATTTGAGAATTTTTTCGCCAGGGACGATGGTACGGCAGAAAGTGGTTTTGGATTTAACGACCTAAAGAACGCTACAGGCAATATGGCGGTCAGGTTTACACTTAACATTCCGGATACATTAAGGGCCATTAGCTATTTCTTTACACCAAATATTGAAGATCCTTCGAAATACCTTGTGCGATTGAAAATATGGCAGGATATAGCTTTTGATGGAGGAACTACGGTTCTTCTGTGGGATTCGGCAATCCTTCTGCCTGACTTTAACGAAGATGGTTTTGGCTACAGGATGTTCTTCCCTGGAAATATAGCTCTGCCAGCCGGGGATTTTTATATTGGCTGGGAACAGACGGATAATTTCAATATTTCAATTGGTTTTGATAAGAATTACGGCTATCGCTCATGGAACACAGGAGCAAATCCCAACATTTATTACCATGTCGGTGGTGAATGGATACAAAACAGCAACTCTAAACTTTCTGGTGAACCAATGATACGCGCATTCGTCGGATCTGAATTCAGTACAGTTAGCACAAATGTGCCTTCGAGCAGTAAATTTATCGTCTACCCTAACCCGGCAATGAATACAGTGCAACTGGAAGGTGTAGATCCTGAAAGCTGGTGTATTTATGATATCAGCGGTAAACAGGTCCTAAGCTCTGATTCTCCTGACGGTACTGAAATAAACGTTTCGTCACTGGATAATGGCATGTATTTTCTTGTCGTTCGTTCCAAAGGTTCAACGTTGAGAGAGAAAATACAGATTATCAGGTAGAGAGAAATTACTCTTTTAATGATCCTTCCTAAATTGTTCCGAGGACAGAAATATGCAAAAGAATTTTAACTTTGTACCATGAATCAGGACATTACTGTTCAGGAACTTAAAAATCGCCTTGATAGCGGAGAGGACATCAGGATCATTGATGTTCGTGAGCAGTGGGAGTATGAGGAAATTAATATCAACGGTGAGTTGGTGCCGCTGGGAGAGCTTGTTCATTCATTGGGCGAGATGGAGCAATGGAAAGAAACGGAAATGGTAATACATTGCAGATCAGGGCAAAGAAGCTTAGCTGCATGTGACTTTCTCAGAAGGAACGGCTTTAAAAACGTAAGAAACCTGATTGGAGGTATGAACGCCTGGGAAGAATTGACCAATTCCCTGAGCAATACCTGATCTCTTACATAATTTTTAGCATCTATTCTATATCTTTCCGAATCTAAAGTGCCCCTAATAGGTAGACATGCTTCGTAAAGGTTATTCTTCTTTCCATATCACAGGTTTACTTCTTAGTATCTTCTTTGCATTTTTCTTGCTGATCTATACACAATGTACCAAAGATTCAACAAAAGAGGGATCTGGATCTGAAATATCCGGACTTTATTTCTTAAATCACAATGACACAGTAGGTTATGTTGGAATCAAAACTTGTGCTGGATGTCATTTGGACAAAGTGAATTCCTTCTTACACACAGGCATGGGCCAAAGCTTCGACTTTGCAACCCCCGGAAAAAGTGCAGCCAAATTTGGGACCGATGCACATGTGTATGATAGCTTTCTTGATCTGCATTACCTTGCATTCTGGAGAGACAGTGTTTTGTTTATCAGTGAATACAGATTGGACGACAACAACATTCAGACGCATTACAGAGAACAACGGATCGATTATATAATCGGTTCTGGACAACATACTAATTCACATTTGTTCAAAGAAGGGAAGTACATTTATCAGGCGCCAATGACATGGTATTCTCAGGAAAACAAATGGGACCTGCCTCCGGGTTTTGAGAATGGTGCTAACAGTAGGTTTTCCAGACAGGTGGATGTCGAATGTATCTCATGTCACAACGCGATGCCGGTAATGGAAAGTGGTTCTGGCAGAGCATTTATTTCAATTGGTAATGGGATAGATTGTGAAAGGTGCCACGGTCCCGGCGAATTACATGTTCGGTACAGGCTCAGTGGTGGTGTAAATACCGGGAATATCGATTCAACGATCGTGAACCCATCTAAACTGCCGGCAAAATTGCAGATCGACCTTTGTCAGCGATGCCATCTGCAAGGGAATAACGTGCTCAAACCTGAGAGATCCTTCGTTGATTTTAGACCGGGAATGGAGCTAAAAGACTTTTTTGAAGTCTATTCGCCAGAATATCAAGGCAACAAAGACCTGTTCAACATGGCCGATCACAGTCAGCGATTGCAAATGAGCCGGTGTTACATCTCGACAGAAAATTCAACCGAACAAATAACCTGTATAACCTGTCATGACCCCCATGTTTCAGTAAAATTGACCGGTAAAGGTGTATTTAACAAGGCGTGTCAGAATTGCCATAATAAATCTAAAAAAGTATGCACCGAATCTCAGGAGAACAGGGCAAGGTCGTTCGACAATTGCGTGAGTTGCCACATGCCTTTGTCTGGTGCCAAGGACATTCCTCATGTACGCGTGCACGATCACCGGATATCTATTCCTGATACCACAAAGGACACAAAGCCCCGGCATCTTACAGGACTATATGCTGTAAACAACAATTCACCTCAGTTAGCAGCTAAAATTCAAGCCTACCTGACGTACTATGAAAAATTCACTCAAAATGAATTCTACCTTGATGAAGCAGAGAAAATGTTGAGAAACGTGGATGATCCTGCGTTGAACATACACCTGGAATACCTTAGGAACAACTGGAAAAAGATCATAGAAATTTCTGGTAACCTAAGCCCTGAAGATTGCGATGCCATGACCAATTACCGAATTGGTAAAGCTGGCAGTAAAAGGGATAATTATGTCAAAGCAATGGTGCACTACGAACATGCCATTGATCTTCAGCCGGATATCAATGAATTTTACAATGACCTTGGGGTTGCTCAGATTAAAATGGGTTATTTGAAGGAAGCGATGCGAACGTTTGATGAAGGCTTAAATAGGTTCCCTAAGGATGGATCCTTACTTTCAAATGCAGGTTACGTGCAGTATCTGGCAGGAAACAGAGCAAAATCACTACAATTTTATCTAAGATCGGTTCATTTGAATCCGGACCATTTGCCGACACTTAAAAATTTAGCCCAATGGTATTTATCAGGCAATGATGGAACTGAAGCAATGAAATACCTCAATCGTATTCTGGTTTTGGACCCCGGTAATAAGGATGCGCGCAAGATTATAAAAGAAATGGACAGTAGTGGGCAAATCAGATAGACTATCAGCGGCTTTCATTGTAAATTTGCACAAACGATCATAGAATGGCGATCATCATTACAGAAGAATGCATTAATTGTGGAGCTTGTGAACCGGAGTGTCCGAATAACGCGATATATGAAGCAGGGGCGGAGTGGGCCTTGAAAGACGGTACAGGTGTAAGTGGAGAGTACAGGCTTAGAAATGGTGACTTAATAGACTCCGGTAGTATGAATGCACCGGTCTCTGATGAAGTGTACTATATCGTTCCGGATAAATGTACCGAATGTAAGGGATTTCATGAGGAACCACAGTGTGCCGCCGTATGTCCTGTAGATTGCTGTGTCCCCGACCCTGACGTTGTTGAAACTGAAGACGAACTTCTGAATAAGAAGCAAAAACTGCATCTATAATATCATTTTGTGAAACATTGTGCCGTTTCAGTATTTCCATTGCGAGCAGAACCAAATCACCGAAGTGAGATGGTCAGCCAGATCCTGTATGGTGAAAGTTTTGAGATAACAGAAACCAGGGGAGAATGGCAGCGCATAAGAATGGTCTTTGATGGTTACGAAGGATGGTGTGAAGGGTTGCCGTATGCTGAAAGATCAGACAGCGATCTTTTTATTGTCACTGAACCTTTTTTAACTGAGAATAATATCATTTACCCACTTGGTTCACATGTGGGTACGAAACAACAGCCTTCTCAGGGAGTCATACAAACTGCTTTGCTTATGATCAACGCTCCTTACCTTTGGGGAGGACGGACATTCATGGGCATTGACTGTTCTGGATTTACGCAGGTTGTCTTTAAAGCGAATGGGGTATCGTTGCCACGTGATGCATCCCAGCAGGTCCATACTGGTACCGAAGTTTCCCTGGTGGAAGCACAGGCCGGTGACCTGGCCTTCTTTGTATCTCCTGAAGGTAAAGTAACGCATGTAGGAATTGTTCTAGACGATCATAAAATAATCCATGCCAGCAAATTTGTACGTATTGATCAATTGTCACCGGCGGGTATCATCGATCCACAGGGAGTTAAAACACATAGTCTGTTCAAAATCAAAAGAGTACAATAATAAATTGTATCATTTACCGTCTGTTTCCAGACGATAAGGACGCACGCTTTATCGTAATCTATTTCACAGGGATGAGGAGACATAAATAAATTTCAATTAGAGCTCAACCTTTGTTCTAACCACATTTTGTAATCCGTAAAGAAATACACAAATTGCACAACTAACAGATCCATTACCTGAAATGAATGGATCGCGCAATTAAAAATTATGGTTAAGAACACAGAATCCTGGGGTACCCGGGTAGGATTGATCTTAGCGATGGCAGGAAATGCCGTCGGGCTTGGTAATTTTTTACGCTTCCCTGTACAGGCGGTGCAAAATGGAGGAGGGGCCTTTATCATCCCTTACCTTGTATCGTTTTTGTTAATGGGGATACCCCTTCTTTGGGTAGAGTGGTCCATGGGACGGTTCGGAGGACGTTTTGGTGACCACAGTACGCCTTTTATTCTTGACAATATGACCAAAAGACGCTTTTGGAAGTATTTCGGAGTATTCGGGATCTTTACGAACCTGGGCGTTATGGCCTATTATACTTACATTGAATCCTGGACGCTGTCCTACACCATACGTTCGATAAAAGGTGATTTTATCGGTATGGACCGTGTGGCTGTTGAACAGACATTTGAAAATTATCTCGATATCAATGGAACACTTGCCGATAGCATCATGGGAATAAATGTACCCGGATGGGCCATTGCAGCTTTCATTGTAACGCTCGCACTTAATATTTACGTCCTGTCGAGAGGTTTGAATGCCGGAATCGAAAAAATGGCGAAGATCGCAATGCCTTTGCTGATCATTTTCGGGGTGTTTCTGGCAATAAAATCATTTACACTGGGCGCAACAGGTGTTGAAGGTTGTGCGGATTGTAACACGCATAAAGGGATGGAA
>DJML01000022.1 GCA_002436505.1 Bacteroidetes bacterium UBA6491
CCTCAACCTTCATTGATGACCAAATTGTCAAATTCTGCTCTTTTTAAAGGTGCGATCGCTACGGTTGTTGTTGGAGGAGCAATAGCTGCCTTCTGGTACAGTATGCCTGGTGATGACATCGATAAAAAAGAAATGACGGCTGTTGAGCAAAAAGTTCAGGAGAGCAATACCGTCGATGAAAAACAGGCAATTGAGATCACTTCAAATAATACTTCCCCGAATGAAATAACTTCGGGACGATCAGGAAACAATTCTTCATCGGTAGTTTCAGGACACGACAATATAGTTAACAACCGAGAAGGTGGTCTGACCAGTACAACATCAGTGACACAAGATGATGGTACAGCAGCTGCTTTCTCAGCAAAAGATCTGAACCGTCAGGAGGGTAAGTTTGATGGCAGGTCTTTAAATAACGGAGGAATAGCAAATGGACAGGATGCCAGAACAGGCAATATTTATAATGGCCTGTTGAATATTTACCTCTCTGACACCCAGGTTTGTGTAAATCAGACCTGTGTGATAAGTGCTGAAAATTCTCAGTTGTTCGAGAAAATTTACTGGGAAATTAACGGAGTCCGCATGGCAGAAGGAGCACTTCAGTTCAACTATAAGGTGAAAGAACCGCGCGATGTCGTTGTTAGATTGTTTGCTGAAAAGGATGGGGCACGCTATGCAACCGCCAGATCTATTAAAGTGACTCAGGCTAATTTGTCGATGGTCCTTGAAATGTCAGATGACAGGAGAGTTACCGGAAACATTCAAATAGATAACCCTGAATCCTTTATCTGGCACTTCGGAGATCATTCAGGCTGGCATAAAGGCCTGGGAAGCAAAATAGAATACAGCTATGACCGGTATGGCGTTTATTATGTAAGTGCTGTAGTGATGGACAAGAACGGTTGTATTGATACGGCCGTAGAAAAACTGGAACTGATTACAGGCGTGACTGTGAAGAATAATATAATTACTCCGGGTCTTCAGGATGGGAAAAACGACGACTTTGAGGTCACTGGCGATGACATAACGAGTTACCGTATCGTTATCAGAGATTTTACCGGTAATGTCGTCCATGAATCTGGCGATATAAATGAGAAATGGAGAGGAATAAATCAATCAACTGAACAATTGGTGCCTGAGGGAACCTACATATATAAGATTATTTATACGCAGGGCAATAGCCCTTCCATGTCAACATCAGGCAAAATTGAGGTAAGGTAGTGAAAGAGAATTTGACTAATAAGAGAATAACAGTTAATATAGCGGACTTGAATGATTTCAGGTTCGCGAAAGAAATTTTTCGCAAATTAATAGAAGTAAAATGAGACACATTTATCGTTTACGGCACAAGCTGCTAGGGTTGTTGGTCGGGGTATTTGCCATGACCGCAGCACTTGATGCTTCAGCACAATGTAACCCAACTTATACGGGAAATCCGTGTGTGGGTACTATTCTAAATTTTAAGGCTAATGCACCAGGGTACACAAGCTGGTTGTGGGAATTTGATTTTGGTGGTTCCATCGGAGACAAATCCACACAGCGTGACCCGGGTTATGCTTATCCTGCACCAGGAACTTACGCCGTTAAATTAACGGCTACAAGTCCGACCCTTGGAACATGTACAAAAACAATTAACATTACAGTGCTTCCAAGTCCGGAGGTGGATTTGTCGCTGATCACTTCAAGAGAGCAGTGTTTCAAAGGCAATTATTTCTGCTTTAAGGATAGCAGTAAAGCTGCATCAGGCAGCAGCATTGTGAGAGCAACGTACCTGTTTGATGACGGGGATCTTTACGAACAATTAAACCCTACATTCCCCAGGGATTTTTGTAAGGATAACGCGGTAAGCGCTCAAGGGAAAAGTATTATTGATGCGAGAGGTGGCTGGTTTGGTCTTCTGGTTGAACTCGAAGATGCGAATGGCTGTATCACGAAAGTGAACCTTGATTCAGTGGTGCGGGTGTTCCCTAAACTTGGTATTTTGCTGGATGCAAACGGTAAAGTAGGATGTGACTCAACGGAAGCCGATATAACAAACATGACCTACATTAACTGGTTGAAAGATTCAACACGTAATATTGGTTTGAAGGATGTTGCGTCTTTCGTTTTTGATTTTGGTGATGGCACGATCATCGTCGGAGATTCTGTGACAAACACTCAATATTGGACAGGACCTGCTTTTAATGGCATCATTAAAAAGAAATACAAGAAAACAGGTACTTTCAATGCAACATTGACTGTTACCTCTGTTCACGGTTGTACGGAATCTTTCACATACAATGCAGCGGCAACAAACTATGCTTATGCTCCAGAGATCGTTTCTATACCTGATTCTTCATGTTCTTCTGACCCTACAGTTCGGGTAAGCTTGAAAGATGGCCCGATCCCAGGTGGTAACCCTACTTGGAACTTCGGGAACCCGAATGGATCTCCTCCACAGGATAATATCGTTCCTAGGGTATGGTCATTCAACCACAGATGGTATGGCCAGGGCCCATGGATGATCTCATTGAATATCAAAGTAGGCCCATGTAATCTTTGGGTTTACGATACAATACTTAAAATTGGCCCGTCTTCTGCCATTGAAACAGTAGGCACGCGTGTGCCACAATATCAGAAATTCCAGTGCCAGATAAAGGACAGTGTTCATTTTACGAATGTTTCAACTTTCTATCACGATGATCCGATCTGGCAGGATGAAGACCTTTGGTCTTATGAATATATCAAAGACACTTCCGGGGCTGTAATAGACAGTATTGTTCGGTATTGGTTCGATTTTAATTCTACCACACATACAGGCAGCCAACTCGCCATACCGCACCCAAGCCCGACCAGGAATAAGGATCATGTGCTAAGGATATGGTCACTGGNNTGCTCCGGGCTGTACCACTGATACTAAGGCCAATAAGAACGTTGGACTGAATTGTAACTATACCCTGGATTCATTACCGGTTCACTGGTACACTCCCTGGGATCAGATATATTATTCTAATAACAGAGGACAATTCTTTAGAAATCCTGCCCCAAAAACACTCTTCAGCAGAAACGCAAGAAGGTGCTGGGTTGTGCAGGTATTCCCTGATAGCATGGTATATATACCTGCAAGGTTAACCATGGGCTTCCCGTCTTCATTGACTAATGAAGTGATGACGGACAGTTTCCTCGTGACACAATTTGATAAGTTTAGAACGGATCTTTTCACAGAGAACTTCGGAACACCTCCGGATACTTTGTTGCAGGTGAATGAACTGGATACAATATATATCTATGTTCCTGCAGGAAGTACAGTTGTGAATAAGGATGGTGCTACTGGAGATATTTTTGACATGAATGTGATCCCTACAGTTGGGGTGGATTCAGCAGTAGGCCCTGGATATTTCAGGATAGTAGGAAAATTAGGCGGATCACCACTGGAGTTGAGTACCGGAACGTCCTTTGATGTTATGCATGGTGATGCAGAAATAATTTATGATCCGATTGATTGCTTTAATGGCGCAGTTATAAGTACAATGACCAAGCACGATCAGGATTTCACATTGAAAAGCGGTGATACCGTTTATGTGAAAGACCTGAATTCTGGTGTTGTTACAATGGAAGTTGGACCTAAGAAACTGAGGATCGAGAAAGACAATCAGTTCGAACTTGGCAACAATACTGAGCTTTGTCCTGTGTTCTGGTCAGAAACCGAAGCTGATAACACAACCTTTGCATCGGTTTCAACCTTTGAAAAAGATACAGTGATCAATGGAATCGATACCTTTATATTGAAGAAAGAAGTAGTAATTGATTCAGCTTATCACAGAAGCTACTTCTATAATAACGTGGCTCAGTGTAATACGGTAACACTTTATCATATAGATACTGTACATCCTTTCCGTTGCGAAAGTACAAGCGTTATCTCTCTGGCTTTGTTGCCACCAAATGCAGCTAAATTAAGACGAGATCCTTCGAATGAATGTGTTGTTGTACCTGGTGAGCCATTGGATGCATCCAAGTACTTCAGATTCAGGATCAATGAAACAAAACCGGGTTGTACACAACAGTGGTTTGAGTTCAACTTTGATACACTGGCATGTGATACTTGTTGGGTGCCATTCAACAGCGGCGGTATACTGGCGCCGGAACCTCCCGGAACACCACTGCCGTTTGTGTTGCCTTACTCTTTAACCGGAGCGAAAGGAACGCGCTTTATCAAGGCTTATACGCCTAATGAGGTTAAAATACCTGGTAAAGATCGTCCGGGCGGATGGTTCACTGTTGGTCTGATCGTTGCGAACGGACCTCCCCAAACAAACTCTCAGGGACAGGCTATTGCACCTGAATGCTCAGATACAGTTTACTACAGAAACTTCTTTAGCATTCTGTTCCTGGATCCAAGGTTTGATATTATCCTTCCAAGAGGAAGTGCACCTAAGAACATGTGTGTAGGAGATACAGGATATTTGAGAATAATTGACCCGATCCAACAGGAGATATCAAGATTCTCTCTTTACTGGAGTGTCGATGACGGAACAGACGTGAACCTTGAATTCAAGCAAGGTGTGTACGATGAGATATTCCATTATATGAAGCCATATGCCGGACCTGTTGCCGGAAGAAATGACGCAAATATCGTTTGGGATCCAAGCAAGCAATGGCTGCACACATTCGTACAGAGGAAGACACAATCTTATAAAAAGAATACAACGACAAATAAGATCGTCAGATATGATATCGAAGATACCTTAGTCTCAAGACTTTACAGGAAGTGGGAAACAAGAGTGGACGTTAGTGCACTTGATGAAGAGATCCCTAAAGCATTTGAGCAGTTAGGTCTTGACGTCTATAAGATCGATGAAGCGGATATTCCATTGTATCTTGGTGATGGCACCTTCGGTTGTCTGGATACTACAGGTATTGGTGATCTGTTTAAATTCTACTTCGCTCCTATTGAGAAGGGCGTAGTGAATCACGGACCTTACAAGTATCAGTTCACTGATTCAATTGTTACTATTAATTCATCAAATGACACAATTGTAACCTACACTGACTCAACCATTATTGAACATGTGTTGCACTTCAGAGATACATCACTGATCGGATACGACACCGTTGCGTCTCCACTTGCATTCCAGTCAATTTACCGTGGCGACACATTGAATTATAAGAAAGGTGATCCTATCGTTGATGTATATCCGCTTAACTTCAAATATCCTGTGCTGATCCCTGATCCTTGTGATCCGGATCCGAGTCTGTCGACACTGGGATGGGAAGATGTTCGTGGCGTAGTACACATGTATTCCGCTGTCGAAAATCTCCGTGGATGTCAGTCCGCTGTATCCCAGGATATTATCGTCGGATTCTTTAATCAGAATATAATAGCCGAAGAGGCCGTATGTAAAGGATCACCGCACAGAATAATCGATAGTATCAGGTACTTTACCAATGACGATATTAATTATCCTTTAACTTATCCGATTCTGCCTATCGCTTATTGGGAAGACCCTGCACGTTATGCGATCAAGGAATTGAAATATGTGGATTGGGATGCTGATGATTCAGTGATAGATTACGAAACATCGATCCAGTTCAGCCATGTATATGACTTCCCTGGAACATACACCATCAACTATGCGATGATGGACAGTAACAAGTGTGTTGATACAATTCAACTTACAGCTTATGTGACCGGTATCGCTCCGAACTTTGAAACAAGTCTTCAACAGTTAGGATGCCAGAATATTATTACATTCTTTGATTCTACCGTTGTATTTGATCCATGTAGGGGTCGTGATACTTGTCCTGATCCTGGTTATGACCCATGTGATAGTGTAGTATACTACGAGTGGGACTTTGGAGACGGTTCAAGAACAAGTTTCTTCGAGAATCCTTCACATGAATACACTTCTAACGGTTGGTTTACAGTTAAATTGATCGTCAGGTCTCTCCTTGGATGTCTGGACTCGGTTGAGAAACAAATATTCATACCTGGACCTCAGCCAGAGTTTGTGATCAATAACAGCCCATGGGGTGAAGACTCGATCATCATCTGTGTCGGTGGATCTGTAGATCTTACCAATACAAGTAAAGAACCAATGGACGATCCTTCATGGATCATGCGTTGGGGTGATGGTAACATATCAAGTACTTCAGACGTCAATACATTGCTGACGCACGTTTATGACTCCGTTGGTACATTCTACCTCTACCTGTACATGAATGACAATGTTCCTGGTGTTCCGACCCCATGTGACGGATTATTCCCTGATACAAGTACAAGAGACGGTAAAATCCCTCGTGAGATCAAAGTTATTGTTATGCCAATAACTCCTGCGGAATTCATTCCAGATGACACCACAGTTTGTCCGAATGAGCCGATCATCTTTACCAATAAATCGGATGATATTTATACCAGGCTGGTGTGGTCATTCGGAGATGGTGACACCATCACACGAGTGATTGCAACTGACGGCGATACCATCATTCATACATATCCTAATCCAGGCACGTACAAAGTGACGCTTGAGCCGGATTATGATCTGCCTCCAGGTGATTTCGGACCGAAGTGTCTTGATATCGACACCGGAACAGTAAATGTAACTGAAGTGGTAGCGAAGTTTGAGATCGATTCTACTGAATCTCCATATTTCTGCTTCATCGATTCTTCCCTGAATGCAGTGAAGTGGTCATGGACAATACAGGATGAGGATGGAGAGCACTTCTCAGACAAGCAAAATCCATGCTACGACTGGGGTGAAAGGATCGGAAGCTGGGAAGTATGTCTTGCTGTAGAAAATAGCGACGGTTGTACAGATACCATCTGTAAAATGGTTCAGAATATTTTCCGCACAGAGATTATTCCTTACAACGTATTCACTCCGGATGGAGATGATGAAATGAACAGGAAGTTCATTGTAGACGTGGAAAGTCATGAAGAGTATGAGATCAAGATCTATAACCGTTGGGGTGAAAAGGTCTTCGAAAGCACAAATCCTGATGATCCATGGGATGGTACGGTAATGAACGGTGGTACATTGTGCCCAGCAGGAACGTACTATTACATCATCAATTACAAATTACGTGGCCGTGAATTCAACGATGGCAGAGAGCCAATTGAGGGAGCGGTAACCCTTATCAGAGGAAAATAGACTAAAACAATAAATTAGAAAAAGGCTGCTCCAAATGGAGTGGCCTTTTTTTATTGGATATAGGCCTCCCTGAACCTATGTTTGCATCCGGCTAACATTGCCAAATAACTAGTTTCACCTGTTATCTTTGAAGGCAATTTGAAATCAATTAAAGCATACCTTCGATTAAGCGGCCTTGAACCGCTTACACTTACTCCTGATACGAACTTCATTAATATCGGAGAACGAACCAATGTTTCTGGGTCAAGGAAGTTTGCCAGACTTATCAAAGAGGAAAAATATGAGGAGGCTCTGGATGTTGCCAGACAGCAAGTTGAAAATGGTGCCCAGATCATAGATGTGAACATGGATGAAGGATTGCTGAACGGAGTTGAGGCAATGACAAGATTCCTAAACCTTATCGCTTCTGAGCCGGACATATCCAGGGTGCCCGTTATGATCGATTCATCGAAATGGGAGATCATTGAGGCCGGTTTGAAATGTGTACAGGGGAAAGCGATCGTAAACTCGATCAGTTTAAAGGATGGTGAGGATGTTTTTATTGAACGTGCAGGAAAGGTCAGAATGTATGGAGCTGCAGTTGTTGTAATGGCATTTGACGAAAAAGGACAGGCTGATGATCTTGAACGTCGTAAAGAAATATGCCAAAGGAGCTATGATATACTGGTAAACCAGGTAGGTTTCCCTCCTCAGGATATAATCTTTGACCCCAATATATTAACTGTAGCTACAGGAATCGAGGAGCATAATAATTATGCCATCGATTTTATTGAGGCAACTAAATGGATCAAAGAGAATCTTCCGGGAGCTAAAGTCAGCGGAGGTGTTAGCAATATTTCATTTTCTTTCCGGGGCAACGATATTATTCGGGAAGCAATGCACTCAGCATTTCTTTACCATGCCATTAAAGCGGGCATGGATATGGGAATTGTAAATGCCGGAATGATCGAAGTGTATGAAGCGATCCCAAAGGACCTGTTGGAGCATGTTGAAGATGTTATTTTGAACCGTCGGCCCGATGCTACGGAAAGATTGCTGTCATTTTCAGAAAATATAAAAGGAGAAGGGAAAAAGACTGTGGTTGATCTTGCATGGCGCGATGCCCCCGTTGAAGATCGCCTTTCACATTCTTTGGTCAAAGGCATCACCGAGTTCATTGAAACAGATACTGAAGAAGCCAGATTAAAATACCAAAGCCCTTTGAAAGTGATCGAAGGTCCACTCATGAAAGGGATGGATATCGTTGGTGATCTTTTTGGCTCAGGAAAAATGTTTCTGCCACAGGTGGTGAAAAGTGCCAGGGTGATGAAGAAATCAGTTGCCTGGTTGTTGCCATACCTGGAAGCTGAAAAAAAGAATGGCAGTAAAAAAGGGGTGGTCCTGCTCGCTACTGTAAAAGGCGATGTTCATGACATAGGCAAGAACATTGTCGGCGTTGTTCTTGCCTGCAATAACTATGAAATTGTCGATATGGGGGTAATGGTTCCGCCTCAAAAGATCCTTGATAAGGCCATTGAAATA
>DJML01000055.1 GCA_002436505.1 Bacteroidetes bacterium UBA6491
AAGATTAATTTCAATTACCTGATCATAATATTTTTCAGGATTATCATAAACCTCCTTGTCTGCCTTTAAATGCTCCGAAACATTATCTGCAAGATCGGCTATTTCTGATCTGCCGGTCCCTCTAAGGTATTCAGCCATTTTAGGCCCATATGCAAAAACAGATGTTGTTGCTCCGATCTCTGCCCCCATGTTACAGATGGTTCCTTTACCGGTACAGGAGATATTGTCAGCTCCATCACCAAAATATTCGACAATTGCACCTGTTCCGCCTTTTACGGTAAGGATTCCTGCAACTTTAAGTATCACATCCTTGGCACTTGTCCATCCGCTGAGTTTACCTGTTAATTTGATCCCGATGAGTTTTGGGAATTTCAATTCCCAGGCCATGCCAGCCATCACATCTACGGCATCAGCACCACCGACCCCAATGGCGACCATACCCAATCCTCCGGCATTTGGAGTATGCGAATCAGTTCCGATCATCATACCTCCCGGAAACGCATAATTTTCTAGCACTACCTGATGTATTATACCAGCTCCGGGTTTCCAGAATCCAATGCCATATTTATTTGATACAGACTGGAGGAAATCAAATACCTCACTGTTAATGTCAAGGGCATTCTTAAGGTCAGTAGCTGCACCTGATTTAGCCTGAATAAGGTGATCACAATGGACAGTAGACGGAACTGCAACTTTTTCACGGCCGGACTGCATAAATTGAAGAAGGGCCATTTGAGCTGTCGCGTCTTGCATTGCTACTCTGTCAGGAGCAAAGTCAACATAAGCACCACCTCTTGTGTAAGGAGTCTGAGGGAATTCATCCCAAAGGTGATTGTATAGGATTTTCTCTGTGAAGGTAAGTGCTCCACCTTTAAGAGAACGAGCCTTCGCTACGCGTTCTCCCATTCTGCTGTATACTTCGCTTATCAGATCTACATCAAATGCCATTTGCGTTATAAATTAGGGTCGCAAAATTAGGCTAAATCGATTTAGAATCAAAGGTTATCATAGGATACAGAATGGCCATATTTTGATTATTCCGATCCGCCTGAACCAAATAAAAAATCCCTATTTACCTTTGAAATCCGGCTTCCGTTTTTCGTTAAATGCAGTCACACCTTCACGGTAATCTTCTGAATTTCCTGCGATCTCCTGACAATATGCCTCGTAATCCAACATTGTGTCAAGATCCGATACTGTTGACTTGTTCAGCATTTTTTTCATTAATGCGATAGCCTTTGTCGGGGCTTTTTCATAGTATGATGCAATTTCATCGACAACAGGATCAAGCTCCTCATCGCTGGCGACTCTGTTGATCATTCCCCATTCGAATGCTTGTTTTGCTGTGACCTTATTGCCCATGGTTGCCATTTCAAATGCCCTGGCTGAAGTTACCACCCTGGGAAGAAAGAATGAGGATCCTGAATCCAGGACAAGTCCAACATTCACGAATATTTCTATCATGCTTGCTCTCTCCGAAGCAATAATGAAATCACATGCAAGCGCGATAGAGCAACCGGCACCGGCAGCAACGCCGTTCATTCTGCATATTATCGGTTTGGGCATATTTCTCATTGCACGAATGATCGGATTGTATCTTTTATGCAAAGAATCACTTAGCGAACGATCCTTAGATCCGGCTATTGCCTTCAGGTCCTGGCCAGAACAGAAGGCTTTCCCGGCTCCGGTAAGAATAATTACCCGGACCTCTTCATCCCTTTTTGCTGCTTTCAGTGCATCCTGAAATTCATAGCTCAATGTATCATCGAAAGCGTTGAATACATCTGGTCTGTTAAGCGTAATGGTGAGCCGGTTCCCAACCTTTTCGTAGCGTAATGTTTTAAAATCCATATGCAAATAAAAATACTGCTGTTGATGTCAGCAAACCTATGCAATATCCAAGATAAATCTCTCTTTGACTATGCGCTTCTATGGCCAGCCTGCTCCATGCTACTGTCCCTGAAAGAAGGATCACAACTGTAACAGACCATTTGGGTTCGATCAAACCGACACCCTCTTTAGCCATAAATAAAAGCAGCACCAGTAAGCCTGACATGGCGAACATGTGAAAACTTATCCTGATCCAGTTCTGCAGAACTCCGGCCACTACGGAAGAAAGTCCTGCTGCCATTAGGAAAACACCAATTATCATATCAGGGAAAAAGTCTCTGTACGTAAAATAGAGTAAAATATAAACCACCCCCATCAGGATCGCTGATGCTTTTCTGTCGCTCTGAGAAATAGAAGCCCATTCCTTAACCGTGAAACGTTTGAACATGAGACCAAGGGTGAGGAGAGGAATTATCGTGGTACTAAGGAACAGGATCATCAGAAACCACAAAGCCTGAGAACCAGCCATTCTGCCAAAAGCGACCACGTGGGTACTTGAGACAAACGCGAGTCCGTAAAAGGTCACAAGGACCGGGTGAGTAATAACTGCTATGAACTGATGTAACCGACTAGTTGCCAAGGCTCAATTTTACAGTTCTTTTCTGAGTCGGGCAACAGGAATATTCAATTGCTCCCGATATTTTGCTACAGTCCTTCTCGCAATAGGGTAACCTTTCTCCTTGAGAATATCCATCAATTTGCCGTCAGTAAGCGGTTTCTTTTTGTCCTCCTTACCGATAGCCTCCTGCAAGATCATTTTAACTTCCTTATTAGAGACTTCTTCTCCTGAATCCGTTTGGATGCCTTCAGAAAAGAAATGCTTCAGCAGAAAGATGCCAAAATCTGTTTCAACATATTTACTACTTGCCACACGGGAGATGGTCGAAATATCCAGGTTGACCCTTTCAGCAATATCCTTCAGGATCATTGGCTTAAGACTGGCTTCATCTCCGGTTAAAAAATACTCATGCTGAACGTCCACAATGGCCTGCATGGTTAGCATCAAAGTCCTTTGTCTTTGCCTGATGGAGTCGATGAACCATTTTGCACTATCGAGTTTCTGCTTGATGAACTGAACAGCGTCTTTTACCTCTTTGTTTGGTTTCTTTGCTTCATCATAGCCTTTCAGCGTTTCAATATATGCCCTGCTGACTTTTAGTTCAGGCGCATTTCTGCTGTTCAGTGAAACTTCAAGATCTCCGTCTCTTTCTTTAACAATAAAATCAGGAATAATATATTCGGCTTTAACGGAATCAAGACCAGAAGCTGCAGGTTTTGGGTTTAGTTTGGTGATCAATTCGATGGCTTCTTTCAGATAATCTTCTTCAACATCCAGTTTCTTGATCAATTGAGAATAGTGTTTTTTCGAAAAATCATCCATAAAGTTGGCAACGATCTCACGAGCCAGCTTCAAGATTGGGGTTTGTCTTTCCTGAGACTTTCGGTTGATCTGAAGAAGAAGGCATTCCTGAAGTGTACGTGCTCCAATACCAGGCGGATCCTGATCCTGAATGATCTTCAGAATCTTTTCGAGTTCCTCTTCAGTGGTTCTGATATTAGAAGAGAACAAAAGGTCGTTCACTATTGCTTTTAATGGCCTTCTGATATAACCATCATTTTCGATGTTCCCAATCAACTGATCTGCAAGGATTTCCTCTTCAGGTGTGTGAAGAAAAGCGATCACCTGTTCATACAGAAGTTCTCTGAAAGAGATGTCGCTTGTAATCGGGATCGGCTCACGTTCTTCTTCGGACCCATAATCCGAGCTCATTGGGATCCCTCCCTCAGATTCGTTCAGGTAATCAGTGATGTCAAAATCATCCTCTCTGGATGAAGATGTATCATATATATCCTCATCATAATCATCTACAAAACGATCCTCATCATAGCTTTCCTCACGGTCATCACGATCGTCACGGTCGTCCTCCTTGCCAGTTTCCAGGGCAGGATTCTCCATCAGCTCCTCTTCAACTTTCTCTTCAAAATTGAGGGTGTTCAATTCCAACAATTTTATGAATTGTATCTGTTGAGGAGAGAGTTTCTGTAGTAGTTTTTGACTAAGGGTTTGCTTCAACATAACTTTATGGTTCCCAAAAAGTCTGAAACCCTAATAACGTAAATGGACTTAATAATTGTACATAAAACCTATAATATTCCTTTATTACAATATATTTACGGCTAATTATAAGGTCACAGCGTACGAAATCCAATTCCATCATTGGGGTTAAAACATCTAACCGTTATTTTTGCCAAATTTATAGAATACTTCCCATAATCAAGTAACATGTATATCAAAGATTTATCTACAAAAAAGGATGAATTGGTCACCCTCAAAGGATGGGTCCACAACAAAAGAGAAAGCAAGACCATTGTCTTCATCGTCTTAAGGGACGGTTCAGGAATGTGTCAGTGCATATTGGCGCAGGAGGACCTTGGAGAATCAATGTTCAGGGAGGTTGCAGCCATGGGCATAGAGAGCTCAGTCGAATTCACCGGCAAAGTTGTAGAAGATAAAAGACAGATCGGTGGCTACGAACTGCACGTAAGCAGCGTAAATATTATACAATCCTGCAGTGACTACCCCATCGCAAAGAAGGAACACGGCATTGATTTCCTGATGGACAAGCGACATCTGTGGCTGAGAAGTAAAAGACAGTGGGCGATAATGAAGATCCGTAACACAGTGATCTTTGCAATACACCGTTTTTTCCAGAATGAAGATTTTGTACAGATGGATGCTCCTATTTTCACTGAAAACGCGTGTGAAGGGACAACAGAACTATTTGAAACTGATTTTTTTGGGAAATCGGCTTATTTGTCGCAGTCGGGCCAGCTTTATGGTGAAGCTATGGCGATGGCAATGGGTAAGATCTATACATTCGGCCCTACGTTCAGAAGCGAGAAATCGAAAACAAGACGTCATTTGGCTGAATTCTGGATGATAGAGCCTGAAATGGCATTTTATGACATCTTTGACAACATGGACCTCATTGAAAGGTTCTTACGTTATGTAGTGAACGAAGTTCTTGAAAACTGCAGTGCTGAACTGGAGATACTTGAGCGAGACACTACAATGCTTCAGAACATAGCCAGGCCATTCCCGCGAATGACCTACGACCAGGCGGTGAGGATCATTAAAGGAGAAGAAAAAGTGAACGGGATGACCACTCTTGAAACGCTTGAGGAAGATCTTAAAAAAACCCGTGAAGGAATATCAATGCTGGAGAAAGACATTGAAGAGCGGGAAGGCATCATTTCAGCCGGAGGAATAAAAAAGGGTCAGGTGGCATTCCACCAGAGTAAGATAGACCAGGCTAAACAAGAGATCAAGCAACTCCAGGAGGATGAAAGAAACATCCCTCAATGGCTTGAATCCGCTAAAAATTTCGAATATGGCAATGACTTCGGTGGTTCGGACGAAACCGTGCTGACACGGATGTTTGATGTACCTGTAATGGTCTATGACTGGCCACATGCCGTCAAAGCATTTTACCTGAAACGCAACCCTGATGACGATCGTTTTGCTCGTGGCGTAGATGTTCTTGCTCCGGAAGGATATGGTGAGATCGTCGGCGGAGGAGAAAGAGAAACGAACGAGGAATTGTTAAGGTCGAAAATCATTGAACATCAGCTTCCAATGCATGAATTTGAGTGGTACCTGGATCTGAGAAAATATGGTTCTGTTCCTCATGCAGGATTCGGCCTTGGGCTCGAACGATTCATAACATGGATATGCAAGTTGTCACACCTGCGGGAAGCCATTCCGTTCCCACGTATGATGGGACGATTAGCTCCCTGATCAACTTATATCCTTTCGTATAATTTAAAGGTGAAATCGTATTCGTTTCGATCGTCTGCCTCGTGATGAAATTCGTCGATCACCTTGAACAGGCTGGTATCAAACGGAGGGAAAAATACTTCCGCTTCAGGAAATGCAGCATTGACATAGGATATGTACAATCGGTCAGCATCTTTCAGGGACTGTTTATATATCTCACCTCCACCAATCACGAATATCTCTTCATCCCCTTTGTTATAGTGTTCCAGTGCATCATTCAGGCTATTATAAACAATCACATCTTCCGGATGAAAATCCTTGTTTCTGGTAATTACTACATTCGTTCTGTTTTTTAGTGCACTACCAAGTGATTCGTAACTCTTTCTGCCCATTATCACGACATGATTCATGGTCTTATCCATAAAAAGTTTCATATCGTCCCTCAGGCGCCACATTAGTTCGTTATTCGCTCCGATCTCATTGTTCTTCCCTATTGCTGCAATAAGTGATATCATGTTACAAAATTATCCTTTTTTAGGGACGAGAACTTGCAATAAGCCGTCACGTTAAATATTAATAAAATAAATTCGTCTGAATGAAAACAGCATCTGATCATATAACCGTTGAACGTACTGCGAGATATTTCACTTTAGGAAGGATAAACAGCGACACCAGGTCCGTCACCTATGTCCTTCACGGTTATGGACACCATCCTGGTACATTCATCGAATGGTTCAGACCTGTTGCTTCAGATAATCATGCAGTTATTGCGCCAGAAGGTCTTAGCAGATTTTATAATGAAGGGATCAGAGGCAAAGTTGGAGCAAGCTGGATGACAAGTGACGACCGCGAGAATGAGATTTTTGACTACCAGAATTACCTTAACAGGCTCCATACCCGTATAGTGGAGCAAGCAGGCACACACACGGAATTTCAGCTCATTGGTTTTTCTCAGGGAGCGGCCACAGCATGCAGGTGGTTAGCCGGAGGCGGATTTATTCCTGCTCGTTTGGTGTTGTGGGCCGGAATGTTCCCCCCCGACCTTGGCCATGGATCTGACCACTCATTCCCAAAACATATGAAAATCATACAGGTCCTTTCAGAGAAAGATCCCTTTTTTGAGAAAGGGATGCTCCAGAATCAAAAAAAATATCTTAATGATCTGGGCGTAGAAAGTGAACTCTTTTCCTATGACAAAGGACATAAGGTATATGAAGACGTTCTAAAGGATCTTTACAATCAATATGTGCCCTGGCGATCAGACCTCTTTTAAACTGATATCAAGGCTTTTAACAGAATGTGTAAGTGCACCGATAGATATAAGATCGACACCTGTTTCGGCATACTCTCGCACATTTTCTAACGTAATGCCACCTGAAGCCTCTGTCTCCGTACGTCCATTAATAACCATTAAGGCTTCCCTGATATCCGAAGGTGAAAAATTATCCAGCATAATTCTGAATACCTGGGGATAATTCAATACCTCTTTCACCTCTTGCAGATTTCTTGTTTCCACTTCAATCTTCAGATCCAGTTTTTTCGAGTTTAAATATTCAAGTGCAGATTCTACAGCATTGCTGATCCCGCCCGCATAATCGATATGATTGTCTTTCAGCATGATCATATCATATAAGCCTTCGCGATGATTGTATCCACCTCCTATTGTGACGGCCCATTTTTCCAGGAAACGAAGACCAGGTGTCGTCTTGCGTGTATCAAGAATTTTAACTTTCGTTCCTTCTACCAGCTTTACTATTTTGCCAGTAGTTGTAGCAATTCCACTTAATCGTTGCATGCAGTTAAGCAACAATCTTTCTCCGGCTAAAATACTGTGAACGCTTCCTGAGACAGAAAAACCCTTCATCCGCGGAGTGACAATATCCCCATCGCTTACATATGCATCAAAGACAAGCGTGTCATCAACGGTTTGTAATATTGCCCTGGCAAGATCCATTCCCGCAACAATTCCATTTTCCTTAAATAGCAGTTCCGCCTTTCCCTTTTTACCAGGAGGTATTGCTGCCAAAGATGAATGATCACCACTCCCGATATCCTCTTTCAGTCCCCGGTTAATAAAATCCGCTGTTCTTTCGTCAAAGAAATTCATTACCAAAAATTGATGCAAATATCTGCAGATATTTCAGTTTACTCGAATTCAATTTCCTGAATCAGATAATTGTTGTCGATCTTATTTAGAACAATCTTTACCCGGTAAGAGATATCATCTGTTGATATATAATTACCGATGGCAATACGCAAACCTGCTCCTGAGTTCCCCTTGTAGGTATAATTAAAGGAAGATGGAGGGTGGTTGTCAAAAAATTTCTTTAGAACTATCAGTGCCTGGGAACGGCTGTAAATTTCCTCCTCATTGCCAGGAATCTCCAGTTCAACGCTGGAATGCATCAGATCATACAGGCCCTCCGCGTTTCCGATGGCAATGGCACTCTCCACAGATCTGTAAATCTCCTGTTGCGGAACTGTGCCCGCAAATGAAAACAAGAATGTAAAAAAGGTCAGAAGAGCTGCACTGAATCTTATTCTTTCCATTGATGCTGTTTCAAAGTTAATTAATATGCCCAATTTGCTTTTGATTGTGCAAAAATCAATGCATATTTCGTTCCAAAGTTTAAATATGAAGGACAAGGCCATAACAATTCTTGGAAATACAGATACGATAATTCAACAAATACTCACTGAACTAAGAGATGTTACCCTTCAGAACGACCGTTACAGGTTTCGGGAAAATATTGAAAAATTCGGAATGATCGCAGGATATGAACTGTCCAAAGAACTGGAATATGTATCCATATCAATAGATACCCCTCTGGCTTCCACTACTTCAAGAATTTTATCACAGCAACCCATCGTTGCAACTGTGTTGAGAGCGGGGATCCCGCTACAGGCAGGTGTGGGCAATATCTTTACTCAAGCAGACCTGGCTTATATTTCGGCATACAGAAAAGAAGAAACAAAGGAAAAACCTGAAATAGTCGTTGAATATTTAGCGACACCTTCATTGAGGGACCGTGTTCTTATAATAACTGACACAATGATCGCTACAGGTGAGTCACTTCTTGCCGTCTATGAATCATTTATCAGACATGGCAGGCCGTTAATGACTTTTATAGTTTCAGTGATTGGCAGTCAATATGGAGTTGATAAGGTAATGGATAATATTCCTGATTGCCGCTTATTTATCGGAGCAATTGATCCGGATCTCAATGAGCACGGTTTTATAGTACCGGGCCTTGGAGATGCAGGAGATCTCAGTTTTGGAGCAAAGGCTAGTTTATAAATGAAGAAATACAATACCATATTCTTCGATCTTGATCACACTCTCTGGGATTTTAAAACAAACGCCAGAATTACCATAAGTGAGATGTACGATCATTTTGAAATGAAGCGTATGGGATTCGCTCAAAGTCAGGACGTTTATCAGGAATACGAAAGGATCAACGAATCGCTATGGGTACGATATCGTCTGAATGAGATTGACAAAGCTACACTCCGCCATGAAAGATTCAGTAAGCTCATTTCCCTTGTTGGAATTGATGATAAAGATCTCGCAGAAAAGCTTAATGAGCATTACATGACTGAATGCAGGATAAAAACAAACCTGATGCCGGGAGCAAGGGATGTTCTTGAGAACTTAAGCGAAAGGTATCCTTTGCATATCATTTCTAATGGATTCAAAGAGGCACAGCTTATCAAACTGAAGACCTGTGATATTGAGCGGTACTTTGATCAGGTCATTTTATCAGAAGAGGTCGGTTATCAGAAACCTCAGCAAGGGATATTCAGAGAAGCTGTAAAAAGGGCAGGCGCTGATAAACAAACCAGCATTTATATCGGAGATCATATCGAAACTGATGTAATAGGTGCCATCAATTTTGGCATGGATGTGGTGTTTTATAACCCGGATGGGGTAACACACAACGAAAAAGCGACCCATGAAGTGAGAGCATTGAAAGAATTAATAAGAATTTTATAGATCGCTGTCCGAGGAGGCCTGCCACCAGCAAATAAAAAAACAAGGATCAGATAAGGTTTTCCAGCACTTTTCTTACGCTTCCGTACTTTAGCAGAAGTGTCCTGCACTGTTCATAATCCAGATCCGTTTTTTCCATGATCATCCGTGTTCCCCTGTCCACCAGTTTATCATTGGTAAGTTGCATATCAACCATCTTATTCCCTTTCACCTTTCCCATCCGGATCATAACACTTGTCGTGATCATGTTGAGGATCAGTTTTTGGGCAGTTCCGGCTTTCATTCTTGTGCTTCCGGTGACAAACTCAGGACCAACTTCAACCTCAATTGCATGATCCGCTATGCTGCCGATCTCACTATTGACATTACATGAAATTGCACCGGTCAGAATTCCTGTTTCCTTGCATTTTTTAAGGCCTCCGGCCACATAAGGTGTTTTTCCTGATGCACTGATACCAACAACCACATCTTTTTCAGATATGCTGTGCTTCTTAAGGTCTATCCAGGCCTGATCACGGTCATCTTCCGCTTTCTCCACGGCTTTTCGAATCGCGCTGTCGCCACCGGCTATTATACCTATCACAAGATCATGCCCCACCCCAAACGTCGGCGGACATTCAGAAGCATCAAGAATTCCAAGCCTGCCGCTAGTTCCGGAACCTATATAAAAAAGTCTGCCACCATCCAACATTCTATGGACAATGGCAGTTGCTAATTTTTCAATGGTATTGATCTGCTTTTCTACGGCAGGTGCCACTTTATGATCTTCGGCATTGATACCCCGAAGGATCTGAAGCATTTCCATGTGCTCCAGGTCATCGTAAAGCGAATCAGATTCAGTTATTGGTCCTACCATAAAGCGAATTTAGGTAAAACACGAGAATCAAAAATTATCCTCTTCTTTCGCGACCTCTGTCATAACCACCGCGACGATCTCCGCCTCTGCGATCTCCGCGATCTCCACCACGACGATCTCCACGGTCTCCATCTCTTCCTCGGTGCTCACGAACTTCCTCGACGTATCCTTCAGGCTTTTCAAGAAGTGCTTTACNNATATCAAGAAGTTTAACCTTTACTTCTTCATTCTCCTCCATTACCCCTTCCATGCTTCCAAGTCTCTTCCAACTGATCTCAGAAATATGAAGAAGACCCTGACGTCCTGGAAGGAATTCGACAAATGCGCCAAACTCTACAATACCTTTAACAACGCCATCGTATACTTTTCCAATCTCTGGTTCTTCACAGATTCCGTCGATATAAGCCTTTGCAGCCAGAAGTCCATCCTTATCCGTAGAAAGGATCTCCACTATTCCTTTTCCATCTGCCTCTTCAATGCTGATAGTTGTATTGGTTTTTTGCTGTAATTCCTGGATAACCTTTCCTCCAGAACCGATAACAGCTCCGATCTTATCTTTCTCGATCTCGAACTTAACAATTCTAGGTGCATGCTCTTTGTAATCCGCATTGGCCTCTTTGATCGTTTCTTCCATTTTCTCAAGGACATGCATTCTGCCTGCTTTCGCCTGGTTGAGTGCCTCTCTGAGAACATCGTATGAAAGTCCGTCTACCTTCAGATCCATCTGGCAGGCATATATTCCTTCACGGTTTCCAACCACCTTGAAGTCCATGTCGCCCANNAGAAGATGAACCATTTGATTCAAGTACATCAGAAACTACACGTACGGTATAAGGCACATCTTCAGGAAGCATTCTTTTCAATCCACGCATGGCCAGATTTCCGTGTCCGATCTCTCGTCGACCAGGTCCTCGGTTCGGACGAGCTTCACCGGTAGAGAATGCAGGAAAATTGTAGTGAAGGATAAACTTGTTATATCCTTGCAGGTTCGGGCTGTCAAGCATTTGCTCATCCAGTTTTGAACCAAGCGTTATAGACGTAAGGGATTGTGTCTCTCCGCGTGTAAACAGCGCAGAACCGTGAGCAGCAGGTAATATAGCCACTTCGGAATCAATCGGCCTTACTTCGTCAAGTTTCCTGCCATCCAGTCGACCTCTGGTCTCAAGGACCATGTCTCGAATGGCTTTCTTCTTGGTGTTCTTATAATATTTTTTAGCCAGAGAAATGGTCTGATCTTCTACATCTTCTCCCAGACTTTCTACAAATTCCTTAAGAATGTTCTCGAATGCTTCAGATCTTTCATTCTTTGACAACCCTTTGGCCGCGGTGTCATAAATCTTTTGATAGGTTGCTTCCTCAACTTGCTTTTCAATCGCCTCGTCGTTCACCTCATGAGAATATTCTCTGGGTTCAGGTCTTCCGCCTAGTTTTTCACACAGATCAAGCTGAGCCTGACACTGTATTTTAATGTATTTATGTGCGAACTCAATGGCATCAGCGAACTCATCTTCAGAGACTCCATTCATCTCGCCTTCAACCATATTGATATCATGGGCCGTACCTGCTACGATGATGTCAATATCAGATTCGGCCATCTGCGATCTCATTGGGTTTACGACGAATTTACCATCTATTCTTCCGATGCGAACTTCAGAGATCGGTCCGTCAAATGGTATGTCAGTCATGGTTATTGCAGCTGAAGCTGCCAGCTCCGCCAGTGCATCAGGCAAAATCTCCTCTTCTGAAGAGATAAGGGATAGCATAACCTGTGTTTCAGAATGGTAGTCACTTGGGAAAAGAGGGCGAAGTGCACGATCGACCAGACGGGAGATTAGGATCTCATATTCTGAAAGACGGCCTTCTCTCTTCAGGAAACCTCCCGGGAATCTGCCCACGGAAGCAAATTTCTCCTGGTAATCAACTGACATAGGAAGAAAATCTGCCCCTTCCCTTGGCTCATAGCTTGATACAACAGTAGCAAGAAGCATTGTTTTACCCTGTCGGACGACAACTGAACCATGGGCCTGACGGGCCATCTTTCCGGTTTCAAGTGATATTATTTTACCATCTCCTAAATCGATGGTCTGAACGGTTTCTACTAATTTCATATTTTATTATTAAATGTTTCAGACCCTGGAGATGGTCTGATTTTAAAAAAGAAAAGGCCTTAGATTATATACTTTAAGGCCTCCCGATTTCCATATATTTTTAACGTATTGATTATTTCCTCAATCCTAATGTCTTAATGATATTTCTGTATCGGAAAACATCTTTCCCCGCTATATAATTTAGCAGAGCACGTCGCTTTCCTACCATTTTGATAAGGCTCAATTCAGCGGAATAATCCTTTTTGTTTTCCTTCAAATGTTCTGTAAGGTGATTGATCCGATGGGTGAAAAGGGCAATTTGTCCTTCAGCATGACCGGTGTTGGTCTCTTTGCCACCGAATTCCTTGAAAATTTCCTTTTTCTTCTCAGCTGTTACTTGCATCTTTTAAGTATCTTTTTCGTCTCTTTTCGTAAATAGTTTGCAAAAATAACTAAATACCTTTGATTTCACAGAAGTTCCTTAAAATATTGCACAGATTTAGGTGAAATTTTAGTAACCTCCGTTCCATTTACGTATGGCCCATTCCAGTGAGAGCAAACCAGCTAACAGGAAGAACAGCCATTTCATGTGCAATAATTCCCTGAAAGTGCTTTCGGAGTAGGCCACCGGCTTCAGGTTATTGTTCATATTCAGCTGTTCTGCAAGCTGATCCAACTGATCCTTATAAAATAGTCCTCCTCCCGTCGTATTTGAAATGCGCTTTAGAAGGTGATGATCAGCCTCAAGTGTCAGACTTTCTTTTTGTAGTTCACGAATAACGATCCTGCCTGACTGGTCATAACTTATCCCTCCAAGCTTGACGGTAGCTTTGTAAGTATATTCTCCTGCAGGCAGCATTCCTGCTTTAAGTTTATAACCTGTTGCTGATTTGCTAAAAACATATTCGAACTGATCATCGTCTTTCCTCAGGACCAGGTTTACATCCGGATCATTTACCGATTCGAAACTTTCATTGTAAAGTTCTGCCTGAAATCCAATAATGTCATTTTCATAGAAATCCCTTTTATCAGGATACACCCTGAATTTCCTCTTATCTGATCTGACCGAAAGGTATTGAATTGATTTTCGCAGAAGTTCCGTCGATGCCTGAATATTCTCATTTAAATGATTATCCTGCATCGACCATTTCCAGAATCCTTCTCCAAAGATCATTCCTGTTCTCCAATCGTCCCTCTGAATAAAAGCCAGCAAAGACTGGTCGGTTTTAACACTTCCGATCTGTTGTTTCAAAAGTGTTTGCAATTCACCTCCAGCGGGACGACCAAACGGGACATCCAGAGGAGGCCAATCGATGATCGCCTTTCTGGTGTCCGCCGACAATTCAAAAAGCACAAAATCATCGGCTAAATATGGCAATGCCTTGTTGAAAGAACGTTGCTGTGCATCCATTTTCACCCCGATATCCAAAGCATTTAAAGATCGGAGATCTGACTTTCTCCCTATAAAGAAGAGGATCGGGATCTTTCGATCGATAAGACTCCTTACAAAAGCGACACCACTTTTACCGGCCGGGAGCTGATGTAGAATAACAAGGCTGACATCATCGCCTTTAACCATTTCGGGCTGTGGATCTTTAGCGACTTGTATGCTGACCTCGTAGTTATCAAAAGGAGCCAGTGTCCTTCTGATCGCACCGAGATCAGGATGCGGAGAACTGCCAAGAACCAGGACTTTCTGCCGACTGTCGATCACATCAATGTAAGCAATGCTTCTGTTGTTCAAATGATTGATCTCGCCGTTTTTTCTAGAAACATTTGCGACAATCTCCTGCGTACCTGTAATGCCCGCATCAAGCTGAAACTCGAACGACATAAAGTAATCGTCATCAGGTATCAGAATGTTCCTTGTAGTTATTCTTTTACCTCCGAAATCGATTGTCAATTCAAAGGTCTCTCCTTTTAATTTGCGACCGGCAACATCTACCACCAATGGAAAACTGTTACCCAGGTAGGCAATAGCATTTGTGCGCACCTCTGCAATTCTCAGATCCATTCTTTTCGAAGTATCTCCAAGAGCGACAGTGTAGATCGGGTGACCAATGCTTTTAGAAATTATCTCAGGCCGCACGCCCTGATTGTCAATCCCATCTGAAACCAGGATCGTAGCACACACATTTTGTCCTTTCCACCCTTTGAATATTTCATTCAGCATCATTCCGATGTCAGTGGTTCGTTGGCTGAAAGAAGGAAGGGCATGGTCCGACGGGTTCTCGCCGAAGGTGTAATCAACCACATCAAACTTCGAAGAAAGGCCCTCTTTTAGTTCTTTCAGGTCGTTCTGGAGACCGGCAAGTTCAGTAGAATCCATTTGAAGGGCAACTGATCTGGAATCATCAAGTGCAATTATGACCTTTGGTCTTTCAACATACTGAGATACGTATCGAAGAAAAGGGTTCAACAGCAGGATGGCGATCAGTGAGACCACCACAAAACGAAATCCGGCAAGCATATACTTCATCCATTTTGCCGCACCGCTTTCCTCAATTTCCTTTGACCTGAAATACAACAACGCAGCATAAAATGCACCTGCCAGAAGGCAGATGATCAGATACCACGAAGGATCAGAGAATGTCAGTTCGAAAGACACGCTGGCAAATATACTTTGTCGAATGGACTTACATTAAACAAACGAAGATTCAAACCAAATAATTGCATTTGGCCTTCTGTTAACAATTGTGCATGATATAGAAAAGGTTAAGTCGTATTATTGGCTTAATTTCGCCGGAAAAATAGGGGTTTAATGAGGGTCTCATATAATTGGATCAAAACGCTGATCAATCTTGATCAGGAACCGGAAAAAATTGCCGAAATACTTACTGACACTGGTCTAGAAGTAGAACATGTCGAGCTCGTCGGTGGTATACCCGGAAATATGGAAGGGCTTATCGTCGGGGAAGTAAAAGAGGTGTGGAAACATCCTGGTGCAGACAAATTGACGGTTACAAAAGTAAATGTAGGCGGTGAAAAAGAGGTTCAGATCGTCTGCGGGGCACCAAATGTAAAAGAGGGGCAGAAAGTGGTAGTCGCTCCTGTGGGTTCAACGATCTACCCGGTCGGTAACGAACCTGTAAAGATGAAAAAGGCTAAGATCCGGGGAGAGCACTCTGAAGGAATGATCTGCGCTGAAGATGAGATCGGCGTCGGCACGTCACATGAAGGAATTATTGTTCTGCGGGATAACGCTAAACCAGGGGACAATGCGATCAATTATTTCGAAAATGAGCAGGATGCAGTATTTGAGATCGGGTTAACACCTAACCGGGGAGACGCAGCTTCACATCTAGGTGTGGCAAGGGATATAAGAGCAGTACTTGATAAGAACGTACAACTACCGGAGATAAAAAATTTCAAAGAGAACAACGGCCAACCCAGGATATCAGTAATTGTAGAGAACGAAGAGGCATGTCCACGATATGCCGGCATTGAGATCAGCGGTGTAAAAGTAGGGCCAAGTCCTGCATGGGTTCAAAAAAGGTTAAGAGCAATAGGCCTGAATCCCATAAATAACATTGTCGACTCGACCAATTATATCCTCCATGAGCTTGGTCAACCGATTCATGCCTTTGATGCGGATAAGATCACAGGCGGACGTATTGTGGTAAGAAACGCTAAAAAAGGCGAAAAGATCAAAACGCTTGATGGGACAGAAAGAACACTTGAAGGGTTTGAGCTCGTTATAGCAGATGCTGAACGGCCAATGGCGATCGCGGGAGTATTTGGCGGAGAAGCTACCGGAGTGACCAAAGATACAAAATCCATATTTCTTGAAAGCGCATATTTTAACCCTTCATCTATTCGTAAAACTGCCAAAAAACATGGGTTGAATACAGATGCCAGCTTTCGTTACGAGCGAGGCGTTGACCCAAATATTGCTGCATTTGCTTTGCGGCGCGTAGCGGACCTGATCATTCAAAATGCAGGTGGAGAGGCCGTCGGACATATGACAGATCATTTTCCCGACCCAATTAGCGAACACGTGATCTCTGTTGACATTGACTGGATGAATCAATTTTGCGGGGTAGACCTGTCTGCTGAAAGGATTGAAGAAATACTTACACGGCTTGATATTGCTGTGGTCGGATACAAGGATGGAAAAATGAAATTACTGGTTCCTCCGTACCGTTCGGATGTCACCAGGAGAGTAGATATAGCGGAGGAGGTCCTTCGAATCCATGGATACAATCACGTCAGGTTTTCCAGAAAACTGTCGTATACGATGGTGCATAAGGAAAAAAACGAGAACAGAAAGCTGAAAGAAAGGGTAGCATCATACCTTGTCGACAGGGGATTATTCGAGATAATGACCAATTCTCAAACAAATCCTGATTTTTACAGCGTTGAGGAGCAGAAAGATCTGGTCACACTCCTTAACCCGCTTAGTAAGGAACAGGCCGTAATGAGACCAGATCTGCTGCACACTTCCCTTAATGCAATTGCCTATAACAAGAACCGAAGGATGAACAATGTAAAAATGTTCGAGTTCGGCAACACTTATGGACAAAATGGCAATTCGTTCTACCAGAATGAAGTGCTTCACATTATTTGCACGGGCGATCAGAATGACATGCACTGGAAACAGAAAGCTGCAAAAGTTGATCACTACTATTTAAAAGGAATTACGAACGGACTTTGCCGCAAGGTGGGTGTTAATCCTGACAAAGTGAAGAAGCACATCCGCATAGAAATGGTAAGCGGCGATAAGCTAAAAACACATGGGATAAAGGGTGAGGTCTGGCATGCCGCCATCAAGTGGGAATCAATAGTAAAAGCAGCATCAAAAGTTGTGCTTGAAGTAGAAGACATACCAAAATTCCCTGAGGTAAAAAGAGACCTTGCTGTTGTGGTTAACAATTCCGTGCAGTTCAGCGACATTATGAAAGTAATTCAATCTGCTGCTTCAAAGCAGGTGATCAATACCGAAGTATTTGACGTTTATCAAGGAAAACCATTATCTTCCGACGAAATTTCCTATGCGATATCATTTACATTAAGTGATCCATTAAAGACGTTGAAAGATAAGGAAATAGATAAGATCATTAAGAAAATAATAGAAAGGCTCGAGAAAGAGTTAGGAGCTACATTCCGTAAATAATGAAAACCTTTGAGACCAATATTGTTCGTATAGAAGACAAGATCAAAAATCTTGTTAAACAGTTGCAATTACTTGCTGACGAAAATACTGGATTAAGGCTTGAGGTTAAGGAATTAAGAGAACAGATCGATGGTCAAAAAAACAAGATCAAAGAACTGGATGAAACAAATAAAATAGTTAAACTTGCAGACGGCATTCAGAGCGGTATCGTTGATAATGAAGAAGCAAAAATGAAGATCAACGAATACATCAGAGAGATTGACCGGTGCATAGCAATCCTGAGTGACTGACTATGGGCGAACAGGAAATATCGATTAAAGTATCAATTGGGGACAGAAATTACCCCCTGAAAATTAACGCTGCGGAGGAAGAGAACGTTAGGAAGGCAGCGAAATTGATAAATGAAAAAGCGAAATTCTACCGGGAAAACTTCTCGGTCAAGGATAAGCAGGATGCGCTGGCATTGACAGCGCTGGAGTTTGCCACAGAGGCACTTCAGCTACTAAAAAATGCCGGACAAACAAATTCTTTCATTGAGGACGGGTTAACAAAACTCGAAGCTTTAATTGATTCTGTAACAGGCCATTGACCTTCAGGATAATATGTCCATCTTTCTTCTGACTTTGTGCCTTTAGCATAAATACAGAGCACAAATGAATATTGCATACATCATCATAGCCGGAATAGCTGGTTTATTAGCTGGCGCCGGAACAATTTATTACATTTTAAGCAAACGTACCGAGGGCAAAGCTTCGCAGATCATTCTTGACGCCAAGGATCGTGGCAAGCAGATCGTAAAATCAAAAGAACTTGAAGCCAAAGAGAAATTTCTCCAATTGAGGAACGACTTCCAGAAAGAAACCAAAGAAAGAGAAAAGGAGCTAAATATGCGCGAAAATGATCTGCGCAAAAAGGAACAAAGTCTTATTGACAAAATGAACAATTATGACCGCAAGAGCAATGAATTGGACACCCTTAAGACAACGATCAACCAGCAACTTGAAGTGATAAATGAAAAGCGTGCCGAAGTGGAAAAGATCCATGAGAAACAGGTGGCGCAGCTTGAGAAAATAGCAGGACTTTCAGCTGAAGACGCTAAAAAGGATCTTGTAGAGGCATTGCAACAGGAGGCAAAGACAGATGCATTATCCTATCAGAAGGCAATTATTGAGGAAGCAAAGCTGTCTGCCAATAAGGAAGCTAAAAGGATGATCCTTCAAACGATCCAAAGAACGGCTGCTGAGCAGGCGATTGAAAACACTGTTACCGTTTTTCACATCGAAAATGACGAGGTAAAAGGAAGGATAATCGGCCGGGAGGGACGTAATATAAGGGCCCTTGAAGCTGCAACAGGCATCGAGATAATCGTGGACGACACCCCTGAAGCTATCATCTTGTCAGGATTTGACCCTGTAAGAAGGGAAGTGGCACGACTGTCGTTGCACAGACTGGTAACTGACGGAAGGATACACCCTGCACGAATTGAAGAAGTGGTTGAAAAGACAAGAAAGGATGTTGAGGAAGAGATCCTTGAAAATGGTGAAAGAACGGTCATTGACCTTGGTATCAACGGATTGCATCCGGAACTTATACGAATGGTCGGACGAATGAGGTATCGTTCGTCTTATGGCCAGAACCTGCTGAAGCACTCAAGGGAAGTAGCAAATCTTTGTGCCACTATGGCCTCTGAATTTGGTCTTGATCCTAAAAAAGCAAAAAGAGCTGGACTTCTTCATGACATCGGAAAGGTGCCGGATGAAGATTCTGAAACACCTCATGCTTTGCTTGGAATGAAACTTGCCGAGAAATTTGGCGAGAACCCTGAAGTTTGTAATGCGATCGGGGCCCACCACGATGAAATTGAAATGACCAATCTGATCTCTCCAATCGTTCAGGCATGTGATGCCATTTCAGGATCAAGACCTGGAGCACGTAGAGAGGATTCGGAAGCATATATCAAACGACTACAGGACCTGGAAAAACTAGCCCTGGGTTTTGACGGTGTTGAAAAAGCATTTGCTATTCAGGCCGGTCGTGAACTCCGGGTCATCGTTGACTCTGACTCGCTGGATGATAAAAGTGCAGATCTGCTGTCCTTTGACATTTCTCAAAAGATAATGAAGGAAATGATCTATCCGGGTCAGATAAAAGTTACTGTGATCAGAGAGAGAAGAGCGGTTAACTACGCTAAATAGCAATGTCCTCATCTGATTGAGAATCAATACCAGTTTCTCTGTCATTACATTCTCCTGCCATCTCAACCTCAAGAGTGCTGTGGGCGATACCCATTTTTGAAAGCATGGTATGTATCTGTTCCTTTATCCGGGCCATCTGACCGTAATCAATCTGCTCTCCTACGACTATATGAGTTGAAAGAATGATGCGCTCGCCATCAAGTGACCATATTCTGAGATCATGTGTATCCAGAACATCCGGCACACCCAAGATCGCTTTCTTTATATTTGAATACTGCAGGTCATCAGGGGCCCCCTGCATCACGATCCGTATCCCTCCTTTAAGATTACCAAATGCTCGATAGGCAATGTAAACACTGATCATTATAGACATCACAGGATCAAGCCAGATCCATTCTGTATACTTCATTATCACAGCCCCAATCAGAACGACTATCCAGCCAAGAACATCCTCTAAAAGGTGCAGATATATCACCCTAACATTAAGCGAATCCTTATCCCTGACAACAAAAGCACCGATACTGTTAAATATGATCCCTGCTATCGCAAACCAGATCATACCGTCAGCATGGGCAAGCTTTGGATGAATGATCCGTGGGATAGCTTCCCTGATGATCAGAACTGTTCCCACTACCAGTATGGTACTGTTGATAATGGCTCCTAAAACTGAAAATCGCCGGTAACCGAAGGTAAACCTGCGATCGGGATCCTTCTTTGAAAATCGTTCAAGATACCATGCCAGCGCTAAACCCAGTGTGTCTCCAAGGTCATGGATGGCGTCGGAAAGAATTGCTAGACTATGTGTCCATATCCCACCAACAACCTCAACGATCGTGAAAATAAAATTCAGGAAAAATGCGATTCGCAGCTTCTTTGTGCTGGAACGCATATGTTCATGATCATGATTTGCCACAATGCAAAGTACCGAAATTCAACTTATAATTATTAAAGAAGTTACTGACCGATCTGAGTCCTGTATTTTTTCAGCCAGGAAAAATATCCGATAATAGAAAATATTGAATATACTGTCATCTGTACGATCGCGACCACATCAAGTCCGGCCCTAGAATAGAACCATATCGCAAATACATTTAGGACAATCCAATAAAGCCACGATGACAATACCTTTCTTGTTTCAAGATACGTGGCTATTAATTGAAAGCATGTCGAGAATGCGTCAAGGTAGCTCAATTTTGCATCCGTGAAATTATTAAACACATATCCCAGAAGGCCTGTCGCGAAAAAACCGGCTATCATCCACCGCAGATGTGCCAGCCAGGTCCACCTGACAATACCGGTTTTGGTGACGCCGTCCGCGGTTTGTTCTATATGCTCGGGTCCTGCACTCCATCGATACCAACCATAAAATCCGAGGACGACATAGAACATATAGACGATCGCTTCGAGGTATATCCTTGCATCCCAGGAGAGAAATATCATGATGAAGGAACCAATGATACCGAGTGGCCAGGCAACAGTCCTTTCCCTTATCATGAAATAAAGGAATCCGAGATTAAAAACAACAGCAACCCACTGCATAAAATCCTCCATGAGCGCAAAGAAATAGAAAACTTACACTTTCAGTTCATCACTAAAGTTAAAATGATAAATTCGAGAAATGCTTATCGACTCATTATTGTTCATTCTTGGATTGGGTATCCTTTTAGCCTCTGCTAAATATTTCACCTCTGCGGCAGAA
>DJML01000017.1 GCA_002436505.1 Bacteroidetes bacterium UBA6491
CCATTCCACCATTCCATCATTCCATCAGTCCATCATTCCATCATTCCATCATTCCATCATTAAATGATCAGGTTCTATATGAATCAGGACATGACCAATATGAGGGATCTTTTGTTGTAGGGTGTTTTGTAGTTTATGTGCCAGGTCATGTCCCTTCTTTACTGAGATATCACCGTCTACTACCGCATGAAGATCCACGTGAAATTTCATCCCTGCCTTCCTGATGTAGCATTTTTCCGTATCTTTTATTCCTTCTACCGTACCTGCAATTTTCCTGATCTCGTCAATAAGGTCATCATGCACGTGCTCGTCCATTATTTCGCCAAGTGCAGGCCGAAAGATCAGGTAACAGTTATATAGAATAAACCCTGAGGCTATCAACGCTGCCCAGTCATCTGCTGATTCATACCCCTCTCCCATTATCAGGGCAATTGAAATTCCAACAAATGCCGTTATTGAAGTAATGGCATCGCTTCTATGGTGCCAGGCCTCTGCCTTTAATGATGAACTCCGGGTTTGATCGCTTCTTTTATTGACATAACGGTAAGATATCTCTTTCCAAATAATGATCACACCCAAAACGATAAGCGTCCACCATTCCGGTGATTCATGTGGAGTTCGTATAAAATAGATGCTGTCATGAGCGATCTTTATCGCCGCTCCGATCAAAAACCCTACTACAAGGAAGGTCACCAATGGTTCGATCCTCCCATGACCATACGGGTGATTTTCATCTGCTGGTTTTTTGGCATATCTAAGGCCAAGAAGGACCAGGAAAGATGCAAAAATATCAGTTGTGGATTCTATCGCATCCGCGATCAGTGCATATGAATTCCCGAAAAACCCTGTAACCGCTTTTATCAGTGCCAGAAAAACATTTCCGGCGATACTGAAGTAGGTCGTTCGTATAGCAGTGTTCTCTATCGACATTGATATTTGGATCAATCGATGATAAAACTACAACATAAATATGGTTTGGCAGTACTGACTATTCTGAATAATCAATGCAAACGTTTTTCGGTTCTGTGAAAAACCGAAGGGCTTCCCATCCACCTTCCCTTCCAACGCCGGAATTCTTCATTCCTCCGAAAGGTGTTCTAAGGTCCCTGAGCAACCAGCAATTGATCCATATAATACCGCTTTGCACCTGGTCTGCCATTCGATGAGCCCTTGTCAGGTTCTCCGTCCATAGTGTGGCAGCCAGTCCATACCCTGTTGAATTTGCATAAGCAGTTACCTCCTCTTCCGTTTCAAAAGGCTGAATTGTTACAACAGGACCGAATATCTCTTCCTGGTTTGTCCTGCAACTGCTGTCAAGCCCTTCAATGATCGTCGGTCTGATAAACCATCCTTCTGAATGCTCTCCATCTAATTTAACTGCCTGCCCTCCGGTCAAAACCGTTCCTCCTTCCTCTTTTGCCAGTGCTATATATGACAGTATCTTCTCAAAATGTTGCTGCGAGACAATGGCCCCCATCTCGCTCCGATCATCTTTCGGGTTACCAACGATCATCCGGTCGGTGCGGTCGACGAATGCCTTTTTGAATTTTTCGTATATCCCTTTCTGGACATAGATCCTTGAACCGCAAAGACAGATCTGCCCCTGGTTCCTGAAGGAAGATCTCATGGTGGTCTCCAATGCTTTTTCGAAGTTGCAATCGTCAAAAATGATGTTTGGATTCTTTCCCCCAAGTTCTAGGGATAGTTTCTTAAACATTGGAGCAGCTACAGAAGCAATGTGAGCACCTGTCTCCGTTCCTCCGGTAAATGAGATCATCTTAATGTCCTCGTGTAAAACGATAGCGTTTCCTGCATCTCGTCCCAGGCCGTGAACGATGTTCAGTACTCCGGCTGGCAACCCGACCTCCATGCAGATCTCAGACAACAGATAAGCGGTCATCGGTGTCACTTCTGAAGGTTTAGCAACAACTGTATTCCCAGCTGCCAGCGCCGGTGCGATCTTCCATGTGAAAAGGTACAGCGGAAGGTTCCATGGAGATATGCATCCTGCCACACCTATGGGTTTTCGCAAGGTATAATTGATCACCCCTTTACGGGTATAATGACTTTCTGAATCAAAGTGCCTGATGGCCGTTGCAAAAAAGCTGAAGTTATCCCTTGCTCTCGGAATATCTACTTCCCTGGCGAGCCAGACAGGTTTGCCATTGTCTCTGCTTTCCGCTTCAGCCAGAATTTCTAATTTTTCATTGATCTTGTCAGAGATCGCGCTCAGGTACTTGCTTCTTTGGTTTGCTGACAATTCTCCCCATAAAGGAAAAGCTGCTTTCGCTGCTTTCGCTGCAAGATTGACATCCGCCTCTCCTGAATCAGGAATCAAAGAATATACTCTGCCCGTTGCAGGTTCATAATTGTCGAGGTAGCTGCCACTCAATGGTTCTACCAGCTTTCCGTTGATGTAATTGGCGATCTTAACTTTTGTCATAACCTTAGCTCAATGTTCGAAGCAGATTGTTCATGGAAACTTCTTGCTTTAGTATCTCTGAAAGCTCACTTATTTTAACTCTGCGCTGCTCCATTGTATCGCGGTGCCTGATCGTTACATCGTTGTTTACCAGGCTATCGTGGTCTACAGTGACGCAGTATGGTGTGCCAATGGCATCCTGCCGCCTGTATCTTTTCCCAATTGAATCCTTTTCCTCATAATAACACGAGAAATCAAATTTCAACTCATTCATGATCTTTCGAGCCATTTCCGGTAACCCATCTTTTCGCGTTAGTGGAAGAATCGCTGCTTTAAAAGGTGCGAGCGCAGGATGAATTGCAAGGACATCCCTTGTTTCACCATTTTCAAGTCGCTCTGTCCTGAATGATTCGCAGATAACCACCAGGAACATTCTATCAAGACCGATCGAGGTCTCAACTACAAATGGTGTGAAATTCTTATTCTCCTCGGGATCAAAATACTGGATCTTCTTGCCACTGAATTCGGCATGTCGCCCAAGGTCGAAATCCGTTCGAGAATGGATTCCTTCCACCTCTTTGAAACCAAACGGGAATTCGTATTCAATATCCACGGCTGCATTGGCATAATGCGCCAGCTTTACATGGTCATGGAAGCGATAATGTCCCGGATTTGCACCCAGACTATGGTGCCATTTGCTCCGCTGATCCTTCCAGTAATTGTACCATTCCATCTCTTCCCCCGGTTTCACGAAGAATTGCATCTCCATTTGCTCGAATTCCTTCATTCGCATGATAAACTGCCGCGCTATAATCTCGTTCCTGAAGGCTTTTCCTGTTTGTGCAATACCAAACGGGAGCTTCATGCGGCCAGTCTTCTGAACATTAAGGTAATTGACAAATATCCCTTGCGCTGTTTCAGGCCTCAGATATATCTCAGCTTCGTCGTCCGTTGCACTCATTTGTGTGCTGTACATCAGGTTGAACTGCCGGACCTCGGTCCAGTTCTTTGTGCCGGAGATAGGGCATACAATCCCAAGTTCAAGTATCAGGTCCCTGATCCTGTTCAGGTCACCTGCATCCAGCGAATCCTTGATCACGTTGTCAATATAATCGATCTTTTCTTTGTTGCGTAGAACGTTGGGATTGGTCGCCAGGAACTGTTCCTCATCGAAATCATCTCCGAAGCGGCTACGTCCCTTTTCAACATCTTTCTGTATTTTCTTTCTATATTTTTCCTGGTATTCTTCAAGCAACACATCCGCCCGGTACCTCTTTTTCGAATCCTTGTTATCGATCATCGGATCGTTAAATCCGTCCACATGGCCACTTGCTTTCCATACCTTCGGATGCATAAAAATTGCTGCATCGAGCCCTACAATGTTCTCATGCATCTGCACCATACTTTTCCACCAGTATTCGCGAATATTCCGCTTTAGCTCTACCCCATTCTGCCCGTAATCATACACGGCACTGAGCCCGTCATAGATCTCACTCGACTGAAAAACGAACCCATATTCCTTGCAGTGCGCAATGATATTTTTAAAAACCTGTTCCGACATGCTTATTGTAATGCAAATTTATAGTGTGGCAAATCTACGATTTTTGAAAGGAAGCTCTCAGCATGAATTGTTGCTTTGCTACCGTGGGATCCTTCGTCGTAATTTTAATGAACGTGCAGGCCGTAATAAATGATCAATAACTTTTAAAATCAGTACATTAATTACTACTTTTACACACGGACGAAATGAAATATTTAGCATTACTGACCATGATATTCATCGCTGTAGCTGCTTCTGGCCAGGAAGGAGTGGTGAATAATAATGCGGTTATCAAAGGGAAATTCCTGTTTGGGATAAGTTTTTCCCCTGACTATTGTTACCGCACCCTGGTGAATAACAATGGAGATCGTAATGCTGCCAGGATAATTGCTTCCAGGAATAATCACGAGATCGGTAAACTAGGCTATACGACAGGTTTGAATTCAACATATTTTTTCTCTGAAAAATTCGGGCTGGCCATTGGAGCCCAACTATCAAACAAAGGATATCGCAACAGGACAACGACTCTTGTTTACAGTAATCCCGCCTCCTCATCCTTCATTGGAGGAGATGAAGGTTATTATATGCTGGACGTCAGATACAACGATTATTCCCTGGACATACCACTGCTATTTAATTATCTTAACGGAAGAAGAAAGGTGAAGTTTGTTGCAGGTGTGGGACTAACCACTAATATCCTCATCCGTGAAACTATCGTCTTTAAACTTACAAGCAAAGATGGTCGATCGACTACAAAGAGAAAGTCAGTCAATCCATACATTGGCTCTTACAACGAAGTATTCTTTACCCCATCCGTAGCCGCGGGTATTAATTATACTATCTCGGATAAATTTCATGCCAGAGCCATGGCCGCTTACAGGCATGCTATAACCAGTCTTGTTGACGCGCCGATATACGGGTACCTTTATAATTCAGGACTGGATCTCAGCTTCCATTATGTGATCAATCATTAACTTTCATTTACACATTGCTCCACGGATATAAAACGAAGACTAAAACATTTTATATATCACTTTTCTAAATACAAACTATTTTTTACCTTTGCAGCCCTTTAGTAAGAACAGATGGCAAATCATAAGAGTGCATTAAAAAGAATAAGAAATAGTGAAGTCAAGCGTGAACGCAATCACTATCAGCACAAAACAACCCGTACATGGATCAAAAGAGTGCGTACTTCAGAGTCTAAAGACGAAGCTCAAAAATTAATGAGCGAGACTTTTGGAATGATCGACAAATTGGCTAAGAACGGCATCATCCATAAAAACAAAGCAGGAAACCTGAAGAGCAGTCTTCAGCGTCATGTGAATTCACTATAAGATTTCACCATAAAGAGCTAAGCCCGTTTTTCTAATTGAGAAACGGGCTTTTTTTTTGTGGCATTCGCCATGAAAAAAACATCGATCAAGACCTGGTCTGAGGATGAACGTCCCAGAGAAAAACTCATGAATCTGGGCAAAGACAAATTGAGCACGCTTGAATTACTCACGATTTTGATCGGCAACGGGAAAATAGGGGAATCCGCCATGGACATTGCAAGGTTCCTGCTTCAAACCTGTGGCAATAGTCTTAACAATCTTGCCCGAATGTCTGTTGAAGAGATGCAAAAGGTTCCCGGTATTGGTCCAGCAAAAGCAGTGACCATCGTATCAGCGATCGAACTTGGAGGAAGAAAGATCATAGAAAGGGCCGTTGATCGCAAAGTGGTTAAAGGGAGTATCGATGCCTATGAAATAGTAGGGCCACGGATAGCTGACTCCTGTTTTGAAGAGTTCTGGGTTATTTACCTTAACAGGGCAAATCATGTTACGCGTATCTCACAGATAAGTGAAGGAGGGATAGCCAGTACGGTTGCCGACCCCCGAAAAATATTCAAAATTGCCGTTGACAGCCTTTCCAGCAGCATGATCCTTTGTCACAATCACCCTTCCGG
Source organism: Bacteroidetes bacterium UBA6491 (assembly GCA_002436505.1). Lineage (GTDB taxonomy): Bacteria > Bacteroidota > Bacteroidia > NS11-12g > UBA9320 > UBA6491. The sequence goes on from DJML01000017.1 coordinate 5,914, forward strand.
GAACCTGAAGCCAAGCGAGAGTGACCGTCTTCTGACCAAAAGACTGACAAAAGCCGGTGATCTAATGGACATCCGTGTCCTCGATCACCTCATTGTCTCCTATTCAGGTTATTACAGCTTTGCAGACGAAGGTCAGATGTAGATCAGAATATGTCACTGAGCTTATCTCGTGCACTGAACGGTTCTAGCAGGTTAAGATTCAAGGCGAACGATATTTTGTGTTTCCACTTGTGTATCCCGTAAAATTCCTGTGCATCTTTAATGAATGGACTGGCGACAAACGGGACATATATTTTTATAAATCCTTTGAACAGATTTAGGTCCAATCCTCCAGAATAACCGATTATCGATTCATCCTCATTAAATGCGATCATATCAATATTGTTGGAGGTGAACAGATCAAGATACACCCCTACCGGAAGTTTAAAAGGCAATCCCGTCTCCAGGTTTACAGCAGCGATCCATTCATCAGCCATTGAGATCATGCCGATATTCTTAAGATATGGCCCTCCTTCTATGAGCTGATGTGTGAACAGGCCATTCCCGGCTCCCCTTCCCATTTGCGAATACTCATATTTATAGTCAGGTTGCGCCACCACCGTATTGGCATTGTTATAGCCAAACTGGAAAGCAGATGTTTCGACAGGCTTAATGAACGCACCTACAAATACCCTTATATCAAGCCCTTTGTCATAAAACGGATAGGTTATCCTGTAATTCCCCGTAAATTCGACTTTGGTAAAGATCTCATCATCAGTCGTTTTACTACTGTCCAGCCATTTCGTACTGTTAGAGATCATACCCGTTTCAATATCAAGTTTAAAGCTGTACGGGTTCAGAGCCCTCTTGTTCTCAACCTCATAGGTCAGATTAACAAATGACCTTGCGTTTGGTCGTAAAAAAGACGAACGCCTGCTGGTATCTGTCATTCGTATGGTATTTAATTTCTCTTCGTCAGAATTAAACGGATCAAAACTGACCCATGTGCCTCTTAACATTATAGAACGTTCCTTCTTCGAGCGTGGATAAGGCTTTGAAAAATCGATCCTGACATAGGGTGAAACCCTGGAATAAGTAAACTTGTCATTAAAGATCCCCGCCATTTCATGACTAAAGCGTGAAAGACCAACACCGACCTGACTTGAGCTTACTGTTCCGCTCTTATAAAATCTGCTATATCTCACCTGCCCATAACCTGTGATCGTTTCACTACGAAACGCATACATAGGTGTGCCAATAAACTCCAGGTTCTTTCGAGGAACCCTGATGTTTGTAAGTCCAAGCCCGATCATATACCCGTCATGCATGTTCCATCCGGCAGCAGTGGTTAAGGTTATTTGCGTCCTATCTGGATCTTCCACAGCAAAAAATGCGTTCCTTTTTACTTTTTCGAATTTTGGCCATTTTGAATTTAAGCTGTACGTGTTGTTCCGTAAATAGGTCTCTCCTAAAACCTTGTCTGAATCGATCTTCAGAGCGGTATATTCTCCATTGACCAAACTGATCTCCTTTTCACCGCTGAATCCGTCGATCCATTGTACGAGTACAACATTATCATCCCTGATATAGTCAAGCGGAAATGGCGCTATGATCTGGCCGTTGTTCTTTATCGTTGCCTTTCCCTGGTTTTTGTCAACATACTCTATACTGTAATCCAGAATACCGTCTGACATAAGATAATCATCGAAAAACCAGGAGAGGTCCTTTTCGCAAGCATCCTCAAAAGCAGACTTAAGATCTCCTGGTAGAGGATGTCTGAATTTCCATTGTTCAAAATATGACTGAATAGCTTTATCAAAAGCTGCCAGACCGAGATATTCTCCGAGATAATTAAATGCCTGTGACCCTTTTTGATAGATCATCATGCCATAATTTGAATTTGTGAATATCTCTGAGTGTGCACCAATTGGCTGATGCTCCCATTTTCTTTCAAGCTCGGAAATATATGCACGGGCAAGGTTATGCTCCATCCCTTGCATTTCCTTTAATAAATGAGGCTCTCCCAAAGGGTTTGTTTCATTTTTTATTGTCAATTCTTCGTAGTAAGAGTTGATCGCTTCATCCATCCACGGATAACTTCTTTCGTTCGTTCCAAGTATTCCGTAGAACCAATTGTGGCCCACCTCATGAACAATGATCTCCTCTTGCAAAGCCGGGATCACAGTAACCATCGGGTACTCCATCCCGCCCCCGGATTTTAAAGCTCCCTGCACCACACTGCAGTATTTATAGGGGTAACCGCCAATATACTTTGAGTAGTAGTTCAACGTGGCTTTTATATTGCCAAGATATTGTACCAGATCTTTGTCGCTGTACTTCTTATTCGTGAATAACATCAGCTCTACTGAGTCACCTGAAGGTAAGCAAATTTTGTCAGTCGACACATTGAACGCAGGATCGGCAAACCAGGCGAAGTCGTGAATGTTATCCTGGATAAACGTAATGGTTTTCATCTCAGACGACGTGTAAACGGGTCCTGTCTCCCCCTTTTTCTTTTCGTTGTCATTTACAATCAGAGGATTTGCCTCCCTGTCCTTTAAAAATGACCATTCATCTTGCTCCTGAAGTTCACCGGTCGCAGAAACCACGTATTCCTTTGGGAGTGTGATTGCAACTTCAAAGGACCCGAATTCAGAATAAAATTCGCCTTGGTCCAGGTATGGCATTGGGTTCCAGCCATTGACGTCATAAACTGCCGGTTTAGGGTACCACTGTGTGATCTGATATGACTTACCTTCATGTCCGAAACGGCTGAAGCTACCGGGGATCTTAACTTTAAAAGGAGTTTCAATAAAGAGTCTTTCCCCTTGTTTAAGTGGTACTTCAAGATCTATTCTGGCAATATCTATATGATCCGGGTCAAAACTCCATTTTACAGCTTTGCCATTTACCTTGAAATCAATGCTATCTATCCATCCTCTTTCCTCATCTATTGCAAAATAGAATTTCACATCCCCATTGCCCAACAGCTGCTTTGCAAAGGCGGTATTGTTGTTCTTGTATGCATTTGGCCACAAATGCATGATAATATATGTAAGCTCGTCAGGTGAGTTGTTCACATAATTAATGGATAAATCACCCATGACCATATGATGAATGTCATCAAGGGTTACTTTGATCTGGTAATCAACTTCCTGTTGCCAATCTGCCTGATTCAACTTAACACCTTGGCTATAAGCCAATTGAAAAGCAGCCAACAACACTAAAATCGAAAATAGCCGGTATATTTTATTCTTGATTGAGGATAACATGTGGGCAAATTAATACCCGTTAACAACACGGTCAATATAAATCGACACCTTTTTCATAGCTTTGTTTAAACATTGCGTGGATGTACGAAGAAGAGTTACCAGAAGATGAGATGCAAGACCTCGCCAGACAGTTCGAAGAACTGATCAAAAAAGGCGGCCCCACCTATAAATCGGTGGAGGAACTTGAGGACCTCATCGACTATTACATCCAAAATCATGACATTTCCAAAGCTTTTAGTGTAGTAGAACTTGGTCGCGAGATCCATCCGTACGATGTTCTTTTTCTACAGAAGAGGGCATTGCTCTTTTCCCTGTCAGGCAAAAGCGCAGATGGCCTTGCAGATATTGAACAAGCTATATTGCTTGAACCTTCAAACCCTGAACTGATCAATTTAAAAGGAGAGATCCTTGATCAGATGGAAGATACCGAAGGAGCGATCGAATGTTACGAAAGAGCACTTGAGTTGGGGGGAGACGAGCAATCATTGCTGCTTAATATCTCCTTTGCCTATCAGAACAGCGGCAAAACCAAACAGGCGCTTACAACCCTTAAGTTATTGCTAAACAAAGGATTTGAAAACGAACAGATCCTTTATGAGATCGCGTACTGCTATGAGCTTCTGGAAACACCAGTAGAAGCGATAGAGTTCTTCAATGCGGTCATCGATGAAGATCCATATTCATACGCGGCATGGTTGAATCTTGCCGGCGCTTATGAACGGACCAAAAATTTTGAGAAGG
>DJML01000105.1 GCA_002436505.1 Bacteroidetes bacterium UBA6491
GGGGATTGATAATAAATGGGCCATTTTTCTGGATCGCGATGGTGTGATCAATGAAAGGATCATCGGTGGGTATGTTAGTAACCTGAATGAGTGGAAATTTACAGAGGACGCACTGAAGGCTATTGTTCGTCTGTCAGGTTTTTTTTCGCACATTTTTGTGGTCACAAATCAGCAGGGAATAGGTAAAGAAATAATGACGGAGGACGATCTGGACATTATCCACAATCATCTTAAAAGTGAGGTAAGATCAAAAGGCGGCAAAATAGATGCTATTTATCATTGCTCGGAACTGGCCTCAGATCCCGATAATTGCCGTAAGCCATCTCCTGTTATGGGCCTTAAAGCTAAAGCGGATTTCCCTGATATTCAGTTCAATAAGTCGATAATGGTAGGGGATACTTCTTCCGATATGGAATTTGGTAAAAACCTTGGAATGATTACTGTTAGAATAGGTGGTGAAAAAACTGACCCAGATATGACAGACTTTACTTATAAAAATCTGGCACAATTTGTGTCTGACCTATAAGCAATATGACATTATAAAAACCGTTCTTCTATTGGAATTGTTTAACTTGGTAAACTGGAATTGAAGTTCTCAAAACTCACCTGGTTATTGTTGCCTGTGCTTTTGTTAATGCAAAGTGTGCCGGGCAAAGCTACCCATTTGGTCGGTGGTTACATGAGCTATGAATATCTTCAGAAGCTTGACAACGGTAAGTTTCTATACAAGGTCACCATAAATATTTTCAGGGATTGTAAAAACAGTCCAATACAGTTTGAGCAGAATATCAAAGTAGGCATTTATCTTAACGATGGGGGCAGTACCGATAAGCATACACTTTATCGCATTGAGCAATTCAGTTTGGGCTTTAAGAAGAAAGTTCAGCCGCCAGGTAATGCAAATTGTGGTTATTATGCTGAGAACGTATGCATTGAACAGGCGTTTTATGAAAAGACCATTGTTCTCTCACCTAACCCGAACGGATATCATCTGACATATATTAAATGTTGCAGGAACATTCAGAATAATTTGCCCAATGGTCCCAACGGGGATCCCGACCAGGGGCAAACTTATTACTCATATATTCCTAACCCTGAACTCAGAAACAGCTCACCAAGATTTTCAGGTGTTCCTTCTCCTTATATGTGTGCAAATGACACAAATTCATTTTTAAATTCAGCTTTTGATAAGGACGGTGATTCGCTGGTATATAAACCGGTACGCCCGTTTCAGGGCGGGAAACCGATCTTTTCTGAAGACGATCCGCCTTCAAAATTGGAACTGCCAATTGAACCGGTACAGTACTACAGTGGTTACAATTACCTGCAGCCATTCGGTTCATCAGGATTGTTTGAAGTTGACAAGTTAAGTGGACTTACCAAAATGATGGCCAGAAACATCGGTTCGTACGTTGTTGGCGTCGAAGTTATCGAATACAGGAATGGGATAGAGCTGAGCCGTACAAGGCTCGATCTGCAAATACTGGTCCTTAACTGCCCTCCCAATAAACAACCTATCGTCGAATCTGGGCCACGTGCAGTAACGGTTGAAGCAGGCGAAAGTTTTTGCTTCGAAATAGAAGGATTTGACCCTGACAGTAACAATGTGACCATTGAAGGCATTGGTGATATTTTTGATGGAAAGAACGAGTTTTCCAGCCAGCAAGGGTATAACGGTCCGTTGGCAAATATGGTCAAACGTACTGCCAATACCAGGGTTTCATCTGAGTTCTGCTGGCAGCCTCCTTGTGACGCGGGCAGAGATAAGCCATACACCTTTGCTGTAAAAGTAACAGATGATGGCTGTCCGCCTAAATTCGATATTGAATCATTCGAGATAACGGTAAAACCATTTGTTGGTTCTGATGAAATTAACGGACCAGTGCGCGTTTGTGCCAATTCAATAGAATACCTTTACAAAGCTGTAAACCCTAAACAGGGTTCCACCTTTGAATGGGAAGTTACCAACGGAGAGATCGTCGGACCTGTGAACAGGGATTCTGTGCTGGTCAAATGGACAGGGTCCGGAACAGGGTCAATTACAATGACGGAGATCAGCCGGTTTGGCTGTCCCGGGGAACCGGTGACACTTAACGTTGTCCTTGTACAAAGCCCGCCAACACCTTCTGTTTCAGGTCAGGATACCGTTTGCCTCAATGCCGTTGATGAACCGTACAGTGTCGTGGCTACGGCAGGAGTTACATACAGCTGGCTTTCAGATCAGGGAAACATTACTTCTGTGAACAACAACCAGGTAACTGTGTCATGGCCGGTTATTGGTGACCACTTTCTTGGCGTAACCCTTACAAATATGGATGGTTGTGAGAGTGATACGGGCTTTATATATGTCAATGTTAGAAAACCGGCACCGGTGTTGAACGGTCCGTTCTCCGTTTGTCCGAATGCATCAGGTATAAGATATTTTGCCCAGGGAGAACCGGGATCAACATATAGCTGGTCGGTGACTGGTGGAAGTCTTGTTTCCTCATCGACAACATACGAGGTGTTTGTGAACTGGGGAGGTATTGGAACCGGAACAATTGCTGTAACCGAAACGGATCGTTTTGGATGTGTCAGCAACCAGGTTCTGGTAAATGTTGTTATTGACAATAACCTGCAAGGCCAGGTGCCGATAGGAGATCCGTCAGTTTGTGAGAACGAGCTGAAGGATTACATGGTCTTTAAGTCGAACGGTTCTGTTTATGACTGGACAATTCAGGGGGGGAACCAGACCACAGGTGATTCGTCCAACGATATTAAAGTGCTGTGGGGATCTGCCGGAAATGCGAGAGTAGGGGTCAGGGAACGATCCTATGACCCGGTAAACAATCAGTTCTGTAGAAGTCCGTTCCGTTACCTCGACGTAATAATAAATCCTACACCATCAGCTGATGAGATACAGGGAACAATGGCCCTTTGTGCTACCAGTGATTCATTTGACTATACCATCAATGGTTTGCCCGGATCTACGTATGAATGGAAAGTGAATGGCTCTTCAGCTAGTTTTAGAGGCCAGGGCACTTCGTCCATACGCCTGCCATGGCCGGTGGATGGTACTTATAGTCTCGAAGTTACCGAACTTTCAAAAGACATGTGCCTGGGATCAGTTGTTGATACTTCGGTTGTTGTTTATCCCATACCTTCTGCTGCTGAGATAAACGGACCGTCCATCATATGTGATCCTAACACTAATAACGTTGTGTACTCCGTAAATGGTTTTCCGGGGTCAACCTATTCCTGGCAGGTTGTGAATGGTACGATCTCCGGACCTGCGACAGGTAATCAGATAACAGTAAACTGGTCATCCGGTCAATACGGTAGTTTATCCGTGATTGAAACCAGCCAGTTCGGTTGCATCGGCGATACCATTTTGCTTGACGTGTATGTCAATGCTCCGGAGCTAAAATTAAATGTCATTTCTGTGGGCTTACCTGATGATATGATTTTTCTGAAATGGGAGACAGGAACTGATCCGCTAGTTGGTGGACCATTTGTTGTCGAAAGAAGAATATCAGGCGGAACAACATGGACCCAGGTGACCACAACACCCAACAGAGGTTTTGTTGATCAGGGATTAAATACAGACCAAAATATTTATCAGTACAGGATTTCCACCACCGACCTTTGCGGAAACCTGATTACCTCGGAGGTCCATACACACATTCAGCTATCAGGAATACTGGTAGAAGACGGCGTTGGTATGGTGCTGAACTTCACGCCTTACCTCGGCTGGCTCGACGGAGTTAAGCTTTATGAACTTTACCGTTCATACAATGACGAGACGGATTATACATACGTTGGATCATATACACAAGGAGATCCGATCCTTCTGTTTGGTGATGAAGACAGCTACAGAAGATGTTTCAGGATCAAAGGATATGAAAATGTTGCCAAACCTGAAGTGACCTGGTCAAACGAAATATGTTTCTACTTCAGTCCTGATATATTCATTCCAAATGCATTTACACCGAACGGAAAAGAACCGAACGATGTCTTCCATACAGTAACCAACGCAATAAAAGAGTACGAAATACAGATTTATAACCGTTGGGGTGAGCTCCTTTTCCAGACAACTGACAGAAATGAGGGATGGGATGGAACGTATAAAGGAAGTATGGCACCCGTGGGTGTGTATTTTTACCTGGTTACTTTTAGTGATTACCAGGATAAATCATTCCAGAAGACCGGAACAATTCACCTGTTGAGATGATATGATCACACAGGTAAAATAATTTTAGAGAACCAGGCAACCATTCAGGCGACCAGGCTGTCTTTTTTGATGGTAGGTTTCTCGTATAAATGGGAATAGTATTAATTAAGAAATCAGGTTATGAAAAAGTCAGGTCCTTTCTTAGTTCTGTTGGCATTCATTTTATCAACATGCAATCTCACTGAATCGACATCGCCCAGGAATCATGTTCCCACTTGCCAGACCCATGGCATTGTAAAGGATTTTACAGGATTGGATGGATGCGGTCTTCTGATTGTTAAGGATGACGGACAGAAGCTCATACCATTATCCGTTGTTAATAATTTTGAATTGAAGGCAGGGCAGGAGATCATGTTTGATTATGTGGTAGAGCCCAGGGCCAACATTTGCATGGCCGGAGAAACAGTCAACATTATCTGCATAAGGGAATTGAACAACATTGCCTGTGATCAAAATGGGAATTTCAGAATTGCCACAGCTCTGGAATACGACACTTTACAAAGCGTTGGTTTTACAGTGATGGACTACTCATATAAGAATGACCTGCTTTCAATTGACATAGGTTACAGCGGATGTTCTCCTGAACGGGTTTTTAATTTGATAGGGTCTCCTTCGATCATAAAAACATGGCCACCTCAAAAAGAGGTAAAACTGGTCTTTGATCAACAACCTTGTGAAGCGTATTTCCGCCAGAAAATATGCTTTGACGTTTCGATGATTCAATCACAAATGGTGTTTCGGCTAGAAGATAATACCGGAACAGTGCATCAGATCAAAGTAGGCTACTGATCACCCTCTGAACACGTGGATCACCTTTTTTGTAGAGAAAAATTCTTCACTGAAATAACGTGACAGATCATAAGTGAGAACAGCCCATTCGGGATACTTCTTCTCGAATTCGTCGATCTCCTCCTCCAGATCTCCTCCTTTTAGGGCCAAAATGCCGTTCGGTAAGTGGTTAAACCCCTTTTTCATGATCTTTCTTGCCACCCAGGGGTGAAAGTTGATGAGTCGGGTCACGGCCCTGGATACCACAAAATCGAACTCTCCCTTAACCTGTTCAGCGCGCCCGGTATGGGTCACAACATTTGAGAGTTCAAGCGAATCGGCTATGGCACGAACCACTTTTACCTTCTTTCCGATTGAATCGACAAGCGCGAATTCACATTCGGGAAATAAGATGGCCAGAGGTAAACCCGGAAATCCTCCTCCGGTACCGACATCGAGGATTTTGGTGCCAGGTTTGAATGAAGCTACTTTGGAAATACCAAGAGAATGAAGGATGTGCCTTTCTTCGATCTGGTCCGTATCCTTTCGGCTGATAACATTGATCTTTGTATTCCAGTCACGGATAAGTTCTTCTAGTTGAACCAGCTTCTGAAGTTGCTTTTCATGGAGGTCAGGAAAGTACTTCTTTATCATCTCCATGTCTTTGGCCGAGATAGAACACCTTTTATTCCTATGAAGATCTGAATGTAAAGGATTATCAGATCAATGAACGGATATCCCCATATCAGTTTTGTGGTATTAAATTTTTTCAGATTAATTCCGAACACGATCCCCTGAACGATCAGCCTGGTCCCGAATGCTATGGCCGGTATGATAAGAGGCAGGCCTGTAGCAACGATGAATCCGGCAGCGACGTATAACAGGAACAGAGAAAATGAATAAATACCAAGAAGTCGCTTGTCCTTTCCTTTATAGTATTTCGCAGTAGAGAAATGACGCCCTTTTTGCTTGTGCCATGAGCTGAAATGTTGTTGTGGAATTGAAGTTGTCTGGGCATCATTATCCCATATCACAACGGTGTTTTCTTTTCGTGCAGTTTCGTTAACAAACAGATCATCGTCTCCTGATAACAGATGTTGGTGTGATGCGAATCCTTTCACCCTGAAGAATAGATCTTTACGATAGGCAAGGTTTCGCCCTACTCCCATGTATGGATTTCCTGCCAGGGCAAAATTGATGTATTGCATGGCCGTGTGGAATGTCTCAACCCTGATCATCCACGAAAGCAGACCTTTGGCCGGTGGAAACATGGAAACACCCAATGCGATTTCTTTACCGTCTTTCAAACCATAGGTCATTTTTTTGATCCATTGATCTGAATTTGGCTGGCAATCGGCGTCTGACAAAAGAATAATTGGATTTTTCGACGCTTTTATACCCATCGTTAAAGCAAATTTCTTTCCTCTCCGATAGCGGTCATCGATCTCGAGGGTAACGATCTTCAGTTTATCGTATTTTTTTTCTGCGGCTTCAAGGAAATCCCTGGTCCCGTCTGTCGATCCGTCATCAACAATAATTACCTGGAAGTCAGGATGATCCTGATTTAGAAACGATCCTAAATTGGCTTCAAGATTTGCTCTTTCATTTCTTGCGCAGATGATAACAGACACAGCCTCAGGTTTGCCTGATAACTCAACTTCAGTTTGGTGTTTCTTGCTGCTTATTTTGGTAAAAAAGAACAGATAATACCACAATTGAATCGCAATGAACAATAGGAATAAAACGATTATAATTACCGGCTCGATCATAGCTGCTTTTAGATGGGCAAAATTCGTGAAAAGTGGAATTTACATGTGAAATAGTTATCAACCGGATGGTCATCTGATGGGGGAAATTATCAACTGCTGATTGTTTTCAGATCATACCAACTTCCCGATATATCCCAGAACTTCTTTGCCGCCGGTATTTTTTGTTGCAGAGGTAACGAACATTTCAGGGAGTTCCTCCCAACCAGATTTATGCAGTGCCGCTTTGAAAAGTTCTGTGTTATGCATGAGTTCGTTCTTTTTTAGCTTATCGGATTTTGTAAAGACGATACTGAACGGAACTTCATTTACACCGCACCATTCTACAAATTCCACATCAATGGCCTGAGGCTCTAACCTGCTGTCGATCAATATGAAAGCACAGTACAGTTGTTTCCTGTCTTTCAGATAGGACAGAATAAGATCGCTGAATTTATCCCTTCTTTTCTGGGATACTTTGGCAAATCCATAGCCCGGAAGGTCCACCAGTTTCCAGTCACCGTTGATCATGAACGTGTTGATCAATTGCGTTTTTCCGGGTTTGGATGATGTAAGTGCAAGGTTTTTTCTGTCGGCCAGGTAGTTGATCAAACTCGATTTTCCAACATTTGACCTGCCGATAAATGCAAATTCCGGCTCTTTAGAGTCAGGCATGCTCTCTGCTGTAGCATAAGACCTTATGAATTTTGCTGATTTGATCTTCATAACGGATATTTGCAAACATAATTCTTAATTGTTCAGAACGTAACAGAGTCAGGTTAATAACAAGGTATTGAAGTCAGAATCATCAGATATAAGCATCAGGCCATACAACGAATCCGAATCGAAGAAATCGCAGGTTGAGAAAATGTTCGATAACATTTCCTCCCGGTACGATTTTTTGAATCATTTTCTTTCGTTTGGCATCGACCGCGGATGGCGCCGCAAGGCAATAAACGAGTTAAGTGATAAAAAGGGAGGCAGATTCCTTGATGTTGCTACCGGGACCGGGGACCTCGCAATTGCCTCGTTAAAATATTTACCTGAAGAGGTGGTAGGTGTTGATCTTTCTGAAAAAATGCTTGAGGTTGGACGTGGGAAGCTTGCCAAATCGGGATACACGAATATTTCTCTTGAGAAAGGCGACTCGGAAGCCCTGAGATTCGATAACGATTCTTTTGATGCGGCAACAGCCGCTTTTGGTGTCAGAAATTTTGAAAACCTGGAAAAGGGATTGAAAGAAATGCACAGGGTATTGAAGCCTGGCGGTAAACTGGTGATACTGGAATTCAGTAACCCGAGATCATTCCCTTTCAAACAGATATATCACATTTACGGTAAAATGTTCTTACCCCTGTGGGGAAGGATATTTGCCGGTGACAAGGATGCCTATACCTATCTTCCTGAATCGGTGAAAAGATTTCCAGACGGAGAAAAGTTCCTTAATGTATTGAAAAATATAGGCTTTGATAATACGAATCAACGTCGTTTGACGTTTGGTATATGTTCCATCTATACAGCAACTAAATGAGGAAAACAGCGATTTTCATTGCCGTATTGTGCTCCCTGATAACCGCTAAGGCCCAGGAAGTGAACCCTTTGTACGACCTCCAACCCGTCCATTTTGGTTTTTCTATACTTGGTAATTCGGGGAAACTGAAATTTACAACCTCTGAGGAGATGCGCAGCCTGGACACGCTGCAGCGTATCAAAGGGATCAATTACCCCGGTTTTGGAGTGGGTGGAGTAATGAACGTGAGATTGGCTGATTACTGGGATTTCAGGACAATGGTGAATATCCAGTTTGTTGAACGTCAGCTTGATTATTATTTCAATGACGGCAGAATTGAAAGCCTGCAGATAAGTTCTACCTACATGGAGATCCCTCTTCAATTGAAATACAAGTCAAAAAGGCATAAGAATACCAGAGTATATGTTGTAGGTGGCACAACCTACCGGTTTGATTTCGCTTCTGACATAAATACTGAGCGCAGCGATACAAAACCTATTGTGGCGCTGCATCCGAATTCATTTTCATACGATTTGGGGATAGGTCTGGATCTGTATTTCCCATACTTTAAGTTCTCTCCTGAATTCAGGGTGAGCAACACACTAGGAAATTCTCTGGTAGATGATCCGTATTTCTTTTCCAATGCTCTGAACAGGATCAACCCGAAGTTAATTCAATTCATACTGCATTTCGAAGGCTGATGTTCGAATTTGAGATCAAGGCTTCTGATGCCGGTTCAAATGCCCGTGCTGCAACACTGAATACACCGCATGGTGTGATTGAAACACCTGTTTTTATGCCGGTCGGTACACAGGCCACGGTCAAAGCTGTCGATCAGCAGGTACTGAAAGAAGAGATCAATGCTCCGATCATTCTAGGCAATACGTATCATCTTTATTTGCGACCAGGCATCGATATATTGAGAGAGGCAGGCGGACTGCACAAATTCATGAACTGGGACCGTGCATTACTAACTGATAGCGGTGGATTCCAGGTTTATTCGATCTCGGAGCAAAGAAAGATCAAAGAGGACGGTGTTCATTTCAGAAGTCATATCGACGGACAGCGGATATTATTTACCCCTGAAAATGTGATCGATACACAACGTGCGATCGGTGCTGATATTATCATGGCCTTTGATGAATGCACGCCTTTTCCGTGCACCTATGAATATGCAGATAATTCCATGGGGATAACTCACCGGTGGTTGGACAGATGTATGGACCGTATGAATTCCTCTGAGCCCCTTTATGGCCATGAGCAGGCATTGTTTCCGATCGTTCAGGGCAGTACCTACAGGGATCTGAGAGCAAAGAGTGCTGAATATATTGCGGGTAAAGATGCTGTTGGAAATGCCATCGGGGGTCTTTCTGTTGGAGAACCTCATGAGGAAATGTATGAGATGACTGACCTGGTATGCAGTATTCTGCCGAAGTCGAAACCTCGTTACCTGATGGGAGTGGGGACACCTTCAAATTTGCTTGAATGTATCGCACTTGGTATTGATATGTTCGACTGTGTGATGCCAACGAGGAACGCAAGGAACGGGATGCTGTTCACGGCGGAAGGCACCATGAACATGAGAAATAAAAAGTGGGAAAGGGATTTCAGCCCGATCGATACTTTAATAACACCACAGTATACAAAAGCGTACCTTCGCCATTTAGTGATGAGTAAAGAATATCTTGCTGCCCAGATAGCGAGTACGCATAACCTCAAATTTTATCTCTGGCTGATCAGGGAGGCCAGAAAACATATCATTGAGGGCGATTTCCTTGCATGGAAAAACAAGATGGTCAGTAAATTATCCAATAAGTTGTAGATGAACCCGGAAGAGATATATAAACGAACAGATACTCTGAGCAAAGCATGCATCAAAGTGGCGCTGCTGATGAAAATTAACACCGCCGTTGACGGCCATTGCAAAGCTGAATTGGTGCGTAATGCTTCAGAAATGGCCATCAAGTCAAGATCGCTGATGGTTTCTCAGATAGGACGCTTTTTTGTCGAAAGGCTGAACGTTGCTGCTGAGCATGCCACTGCCTGTGGTTACTGGCTCGAACACATCGAAGACCAAGGTCTTATGGATGTGGCCATCATTCGTCCGCTGATAAAAGAATGTGATCAGTTGTACCGTTTGTTTCTGCTTTCGGCTAAATCAGCTTCAGACAAGATCAATCAGGAATAGATGCTCTCAAAACTCGACAGGTATATCATACGTAAATATCTCTCAACGTTCCTATGGGCACTGGGATTGTTCACGGTGATCATATTGATTTTTGACGTATCTGAGAAAATTGATGATTTTGTAAGCAAGGAAATACCTGCAAAGGAGATAATCCTTGACTACTACCTGAATTTCATTCCATTCTTACTTAACCTTTTCAGCCCTGTCTTTGCATTTATCACTGTTATCTTCTTTACCTCAAAGCTGGCAGCCAAATCAGAATTTGTGGCAATGCTCGCCGGAGGGATAAAATACAGCAGGATCGTACGGCCTTATATCATGACGGCCATCATCCTTGGCATTATGTCTTTTGTCCTTAATGCATGGGTAATACCGCAAGGGGATAAAGATCGTCTTGAATTTGAGAACCGCTGGATAAGGGATCTCAAAAAGGAGGATTATAAAAGGAACATTAAACGTCAGATCCAGCCGGGAATCTTTATGTCGCTTAAGAGTTTCAATCTTTTGGATAGTTTTGGTTTTGATCTGGTCATGGAAAACATGGAATCAGGAAGGATCAAGTCAAAACTTTTTGCTGATAAACTAAGATGGAACGAAGAGGATCAGATCTGGCGAATCACCAATTATAAGATCAGGGTTTTTGATGAAGAAGACAATGAAACACTTATAAGAGGTGAATTTATGGATACCATGATCCCGTTCAACCCGCAGGACTTCTTCAGAAGGAGTGACGATGTTCAGTCCTTCAATCTTAATGAACTCCGCCAGTATATTGAACTGGAAAAGATGCGTGGTACCACCGATGTGGCCTTTTATCAGACGGAACTGCAACGCAGGTTTGCAGGACCATTTGCACTTATTGTACTGACCTTTATCGGTGTAACGGTGTCTTCTGTTAAGTCCCGACAAGGCATTGGTTTGCATCTTGGAATGGGCCTTTTGATCAGTTTTGCATACCTCTTTGTGATCCAGTTTTTCAATTCATACGGGAACAGCGGAAGCATGCATCCGATCATTGCAGTATGGGTGCCAAATCTACTCTTTCTGGGTATCGGAATGTTATTGTACAGAAATACGCAGAAATAATTTTATCTCAGGTTCATTTACCTAAATTTGCCCCCAAATTTTCAGGTAATGAATATCCACGAATATCAAGCAAAGGAAATACTTAAAAGTTTTGGCGTAGCTGTTCAAAACGGAGTTGTATTGGACAATATAGCTGACGCTGACAAGGCGATTAAGAAACTTAAAGATGATACCGGCACCGATTGGGTCGTTGTTAAAGCCCAGATACACGCGGGTGGCAGAGGCAAAGGAGGGGGGGTGAAACTCGCTAAAAATGATCAGGAAGCTCATGACAGGATCAATGATATTCTTGGAATGACCCTGGTAACCCCGCAAACCGGACCGGAAGGTAAAAAAGTCAATAAAGTATTGCTTTGTGAGGATGTTTATTATCCTGGAGACAACGAGCCTAAAGAATATTACATGAGCGTCCTGCTGGACAGAGCCTCTGGTAAAAATGTGATCATATATACTACAGAAGGTGGAATGGATATTGAAGAAGTCGCTGAATCTACTCCTGAAAAGATCCAGAAGGAACTGGTTGAGCCTTCAACAGGATTGCTGCCCTTTCAGGCACGTAAAATCGCTTATAACCTGGGTTTGAGTGGTCAGGCACTTAAGGAAATGACCAAATTCGTGACCAAACTTTACAACGCCTACGATAAGACGGACTCATCCATGTTCGAGATCAATCCTGTACTTAAGACCTCGGATGATAAGGTGATCGCAGTTGATGCCAAGGTTAACCTGGATGATAACGCCCTGTACAGGCATCCTGATTATGCCGCAATGCGCGACGAGTCAGAGGAAGATCCGACAGAAGTTGATGCAAAGAAATTTAACCTGAACTACATTAAGCTTGATGGAAATGTCGGTTGCATGGTAAATGGTGCCGGATTGGCCATGGCTACAATGGACATCATTAAACTTTCCGGAGGCGAACCTGCAAACTTTCTTGATGTAGGTGGTACTGCAAGCGCTGAAACCGTAGAGGCAGGATTTCGTATCATCCTGCAGGACCCGAATGTGAAGGCGATACTTATAAACATATTTGGAGGAATCGTTCGATGCGACCGTGTTGCACAAGGTGTTGTAGATGCCTATAATAACATTGGTGAGATACCTGTGCCGATTATTGTTCGTTTGCAGGGAACAAATGCTGAAGAAGCGAAGAAGATCATTGATGAAAGCGGGCTTAAAGTAAGATCTGCAATTCTGCTTCAGGAAGCCGCAGACGCCGTTGAACAGGTCCTGGCATAATCTGATCATTTATAATGCGCATAAACCTGCATCAAAGCACTCCAGACAAAAGAAAGATCAAGGAAATTGCTGCAGGTCTGAAGAAAGGGGATGTCATTATAATCCCTACTGATACCATTTATGCACTCGCCTGCGATATAAATAACAGGAAAGGAATTGAACAGATCTGCAAACTTTTGGGAAAGAAGTTTCGTCAGGCTAATTTGTCTCTTCTTTGCAAAGACCTAAGCAACCTGTCCGATTATACCTCATCTCTGCCTAACCCTATTTACAAGCTTATGCGTCGTCTATTGCCGGGCCCGTATACTTTTGTCCTGAACGGGAACAGCAACGTTCCCAAGATCTTCAGAACTAATAAGAAGACGATCGGGATACGTGTTCCGGATAATCAGATCGTCCATGCAATTATTGAAGAATTAGGCAATCCGCTGGTATCATCAAGTATTCACTCCGAGGACGAGATCATCGATTACCATACTGACCCCAATGAGATATACGACGAATGGCATCATAAGGTAGACGTAATGATCGATGGCGGTACAGGTGGAATCATTCCCTCCACAGTTCTGGACTGCACTGAAGAGGTCGCTTATATAATTCGCGAAGGAAAAGGAGCTGAAAAGTTGTGATCACATTTGATCCTTTTTTTGTAGTTCATCTTTTTTAACTTCGCTGCTTATTAAAAAAAATATGAGATTTAAATTCCTTTTGATAGTGACCATAGCCTCAATGCTGGGGGCGTGTAACACAAATACCAAAGAAGTTGATAACGCAGATGAGGCTGTATTGGACTCATGCACCTATGCATATGATGCTGCTTCAACGAAACTAGCATGGACAGCCTATAAATTCACGGCTAAAGCCGGAGTCTCTGGTGTCTTTAATAAATTTGAGGTAAGTCCGGCCGTGGAACAGGCAGGTTCTGTTGAAGAACTGTTGAACGGAATGGCTTTCGTCCTTGATCACACTTCTATTTTCTCTGGAGATGAAGTGCGCGACCCTAAAATTATTAAGTTTTTCTTTGGTGCAATGGCAGATTCAACCATCAAAGGGAAATTAAAAAATGTGAAAATTGCTGATAACAAAGGAACTTGCGAGGTGGAATTATTAATGAATGGCCAGACCTTTTCACAACTTTCAAACCTGGCTCTTGAGGGCAACACGATTACCCTTACTACAGAGCTTGATATGAATGCCTGGAATGCTCAGAATGCTGTGGATGCCCTGAACGAGCAGTGCAAAGAATTGCATACCGGAGAAGATGGAATAAGCATCCTGTGGCCTAATATTTCGATCAGTGTAACTTCGGTGCTCAAGACCACTGGTTGCGATGTTTCAGAGGATACAGCCTCAGAGAACATGTGATCCGGCACTAGTTTTTCTCAAGGGATCTTCTTCCGTAAACAGAACAGATCGGACATTTGGCCGGATCATGTACGCGCGCTTTGCAATATTCTCGTCCAAAGAAAATGATCTGAAGATGTGCCTTGTTCCACTTGTCTTTTGGTATCAGACGCTTAAGATCTTTCTCTGTCTGTACTACATTCTTTCCTGAAGAAAGGCCCCACCGGTATGCCAGCCGATGTATGTGTGTGTCTACAGGGAATGCCGGTACTCCGAAAGCCTGTGACATAACAACGGATGCTGTTTTATGTCCGACTCCTGGCAATGCTTCAAGTTCTTCAAAACTTTGCGGTACCTCGCCATTGTATTTCTCTTTCAGTATGTGGCTCAGGCCATAGATCGCCTTTGATTTTGCCGGCGCTAACCCGCAGGGCCGAATGATCTCCTCAATCTCTTTTACCGTTAATTCAGACATTTTACCCGGGGTGTCTGCAAGGTTAAAAAGATCAGGCGTTGTTTTATTCACCCTTTCGTCAGTGCATTGCGCTGAAAGTAACACAGAGATCAGTAAAGTAAATGCATCCGTGTGTTGCAACGGAATGGGCGGATCAGGATATAGATTATCAAGGATTTGTAGAATTTCCTTCACCTTTTGGTCTTTTGGTATGCTCATACTTTGATATGCAGAAATAAAATCGTAAAATACGTATTCAATTTTATCAAATTGAACAAATCAATAATTTCCATAGTACTGATGCTTCTGAGCTTTTCCGGTTTTGGACAAAAGCAACATGATCTTGAGATGGGAGCATCGCGATGGAATGTTTACAACCCGATGATCTTCGACCTGGATGCATTGGATGGCATTAATACTCAATCTGAGAGCGATATTTTTGAAGGTGACCTGAAACCTTTGTCTGTGCAATATCACGTGTCACAGTACTATCTTGACCTCACCAGACACGTGATCTACGGTAAACATAAAAGAACAGAGGTTGCCCTGGGCATCGGTCTTTCTGTATCGTTCCGTGATCGCCATATTGTGACCTCCTACAATGAGTATTTACGTAAGCNNTTAGGAAAGCATCTCCACGGATCCTGTATATGTTCATTTCAAATCGACGGATAAGGTTTGGCTCAACCTGTTTGACCGATACAATTCTGCAGGGTTAGGGCCAAAGATCGTTGCCCGTGCACACTTCAATCAAAGATGGTCAGGTAACCTTGCTCTTGCATCTGAGATAGGTCTGCCTCTGAATAATGAATTTCTGGCCATGATCGCTACAGTTCAGCGATCAGAATGGACAATGGATGATGGATCTTCGTTTTCTGAAAGATCAGGTATTGAGACCATACAGATCAATAAGCCTAACCAATGGCACATTTCATTCAACGGTCGTTCGGGATTTAGTTACAAATTGCTGGAAAATAGCAAGTTATTTATTGAATTGGGTATGATCTACGGAGCCAGAAAATTCTTTCATTACGATCCGGGACAAACTGAATTTTACTACAGCCCTTCATTGGGATTCAGGGCATATATCTGATCATTGTATTGAAGAACATCGCTGTCATGATTTAGCAATGAGTTTTTAACAGCAATGTCCTGTTTTTTTATTGTTCTGTGAAAGTGAATTCCAGATGCGACCCGACTTTTTGAGGTCAGAACATTTCCTGCCATTTAAAACCGTTAAGAGCTGAGGATGTGTCAATGAGATTCCTCATCGTATCATAAGAATGCTCCAGACCGATCATAAAATTGGCTTTTTCTGATGATATCGGATTTCGAAATACGGCATTCAGGATCTTACCATTCTTTACTTCCATGATTAGTTCATTTTCTGCTTTTGTGATCCTAACAGTGTACTTTGGTGAATAACCGATGTTCCATTCCCAGGTGTCATATTTTGATTTGGCCAGATCATCAACAACTTTAATATCTCCATCAGTTAGTAGCCATTCACTGCCATTATAATTGGCTGCAAAATAGCTGCTCATCCGATGTATCAGATCCTCCATATCCAAATGAGTGCTATGGAGGTCATTCAGGTTAATTACCTTGCTCCGGACGGAATCAACGGCTTTGGTTTCGTATTCTGCCGCTGTGGAACGCAGCCCGCTACCCAAAGAACGGAGATCAGCATCAACCAGCAACGTGCCATGGTGAATAACCCTTTGTAGTTTCTGCTCTATGTGCTGTGCATTCCCGGAGACCTTAAAGCCATTTACAAGCAGGTCGTTTCGATCCGATAACTCTGCCGGGATACCTGTTTCATTAAGAAAGGTGGCTATCGGTGTAAGGTATCTTTTGAAATCTATCAGTTTGTTCCTATCAGGACGATTTTCAATCAGTGTGAAATTTAAATTACCGGAGTCATGGTATACTGTTCCACCTCCTGACAACCTCCGGTGTACCGGGATGTTGTTCTCTATGCAGAACGGATAGTTAACTTCCCTGTAGCTTACCTGGTGCTTCCCGGTAACGATGGCCCTTTTGTTTCTCCATAGAATTAGGAAGTTCTCATCCTTGTTTTTAAGCAAATGTTCCTCAAGAGCCAGATTCCAGCCAGGATCAAGGCTTTTGTTGTAATAAATGGAGATTTTTTTGGGATCAAAACCTGACACTTCGTATACAAATTAGTTGAATATTCTCACACCGCTCTCTCACGGATGACACTTACGTAGGTCGAAAGTCTCTCAAAGGCTTCCGGGTTTATCTCTTTTGCTGCTGCAATTCCATGACCGATTTGATCGGAATGATCAAAATAATGGTGCATGGTTGCTTCAACCGATTCACGGATACCGTACTTCGCGTAAACAGCAAGCATCCCTTCTATCTTTTCTTCCTCTGAATGATCTCCTGTCGTCAGCTCTTGCATTCTTTTCTTATCCTTCGCACTGGCAGCGTTGAAGCACCGCAGGTACAGCAGGGTCTTTTTCCCTTCCAGGATATCTCCACCGATGCGTTTCCCGAATTTTTCATTGCCATAGCAATCCAGAAGATCGTCCATGATCTGGAAGCCGATCCCTATCTCTGAACCAAAACGGTACAACTCCTCGCAAATTGAATTGCTCAGACCGGAGAGTTTTGCTCCGACCCACATTGAAAAGCCAATAAGAACAGCCGTTTTCTTACGGATCATTTCGAGGTAATCTTCTTCATTGATGTTTTTGCCGTTTTCAAAATCCATGTCCATTCGCTGTCCTTCACATACTTCAGTTGACATCTGCTCGAATCTCTCCAGTACTGAAAGGTCCTGGCTGGCTTCTCTAATAGCTTTGAATGCCAGTATAAGCATCTGATCCCCTGAAAGTATGCCGGTTGCTTCATCCCACTTCATGTGAACTGTCGGGTTGCCCCTTCTTAGAGAGGCGTGATCCATTATGTCATCGTGTACAAGACTGAAATTATGGAACATTTCAATGCCGTAAGCAGCCGTCAGGGCCTTTTGATCCGGTTCCCTGCCAAGTTGAAAGGCAAGCAACGAGAATACGGGCCTTAGTTTCTTTCCTCCAAGAGAGAGAATATAGTTTATTGGATCATATAGCGCAGCAGGAGAATCGGGCAAACGTACATCTGCCTCAAAATTTTCGTATGCTCTAAGTAGTTCTTTGTGTCCTGACATGAATTTATTCCTGGATAAGGTTGAAATCAATGGTCCTTTTCTGCAGGTTAGTTCTTTTTACCTCGATCCGGACCTTATCACCTAATGTGAATCTGTTTTTTTTCCGACGTCCGATTATTGCCATCTCCCTCTCATAATACTCGTAGAAGTCCCCGCTGATGTCTTTTATACGGATCATGCCTTCGCAGTAATTGTCCAGCAGCTCAACGTACATTCCCCATTCTGTGACCCCGGAAATAATGCCTTCAAACTGCTCTCCTACGTATTCACTGAGATATTCAACCTGCTTGTATTTGGTAGATGCTCTTTCCGCACCCATTGCCTTTAATTCCATTTTTGAGGAGTGAAAGCAGTTTTTTTCGACCTCTTCCTTACGTTCGTACTTCTGCTTGTCGAGGTATTTCGCCAGCAATCGATGTACGATAAGGTCTGGGTATCTTCTGATAGGTGACGTAAAGTGACAGTAGTATTCGAATGCGAGTCCAAAGTGGCTGGTTTTTTTGATCGTATAAAAGGCTTTCTCCATACTCCGGATGGCCAGTGGATGCAGGATCATAGCTTCCGGCTTGTCTTTTGTCTCCGCCACCAGGTGATTGATCGAACTGGCAAGGGTCTTGTGGCTGGTGCTGTTGATAACGTATCCGAACTTAGCTGCCATGTTACTGAATGCAGTCAGTTTTTCCATGTTAGGTGCCTCATGGACACGGTAGGGGAATGGCTGGCCTTTATGGCGCGTCGCAACAAACTCAGCAATTCTTTTATTTGCGAGCAGCATAAATTCCTCGATAAGCTTATGCGCGTCAAAACGTACTTTCTTAATGACCTCAATGGGTTTGCCTTTTTCATCCAGATGAAATTTATATTCATCAGATTCAAAAGCGATGGAACCGTCCTGATATCTTTTTTTACCTAAATTCTTCGCGATCTTGTTCAGGGTGATCAATTCCTCATAGTGCAGCCCTTCCCCTTTATCCATTACCTCCTGGGCCTGCTCATAACTGAATCTGTGGTCAGAATATATGATCGTTCTACCGAACCATTCATGATGGATCTTCCCAAATTCGTCCAGTTCAAATACGGCAGAGAATGTTAAACTGTCCTCATGCGGTCGTAATGAGCACAGTTCGTTTGACAGTCTTTCCGGCAGCATGGGAATGGTCCTGTCAACAAGGTACACTGACGTTGCTCGTTCTGCGGCTTCTCTGTCAATGTCGCTGCCATCGGTAACAAAATGCGAAACGTCTGCTATGTGTATCCCGATCTCAAAATGGCCGTTATCAAGTTTTTTAAAGGACAATGCATCATCAAAGTCTTTTGCAGTGTCAGGGTCAATGGTAAAGGTGGTGGTTTGTCTGAAATCCCTTCTCTTTTTGATCTCGTCCTTTGGGATCTCTCCCGGAAGCAATTTGGCTTCTTCAAGCACTTCATGGTCAAAATATGTCTTGAAACCAAATTCAGCGACAATGGCATGCATTTCAGTCTCGTGTTCTCCTGCTTTACCGAGCACTTCGACCACTCTTGCGAGAGGATTTCTTGACTCAAGGTCCCAGGACTCCAGTTCAATAACCACCTTGTCTCCATCGTTAAGGTTTTTCACCGATTTTCCTCGAACAACAAAATCAACATGAACCTTGCTGTCGTCGATCATTACAAAGGCAATGTTTTTAACCTTTTCTACTGTGCCTACGAATCTTGTTCTGGCCCTTTCAAGGATCTCAACGATCCGGCCTTCAAGTCTCCTGCCACCCCTGCGGCTCAATAGCTCAACCGTCACTTTGTCGCGATGCAAAGCTGTTCCTGTCAATGCTGAACTTACATGAATGTCATCATCGATCTCATCGCATTTGATATATGCAGAACCACGCTGCGTCATATCGACCTCTCCTGTCAATACATTGAATTCTGATAAGTAACGAAACTTCCCTTTTGAAACTTCTTCAATTTTATCCTCGTTGCGGAGAATGGCTACCAATTTCATGACCTGATCATGTATAGCCACATTGTTTGATTCCACCCTGTGCGCTATTTCTTTATAAGTAAATGATTGCCGTGGGTGGTGCTCAAAGATTCCCAGCACCTTGTTGTAATGCTGAAGTACTTTATTATTCTTGTTATTCTTCTTCTTCTTTTTCAAATTGAAGCAAAGATAAGCTTTGCTTAAGGAGTAAAGAATTATATGTCACGGGAAATGATTTTTAAGTTTTTTGCGATCAGAACTCTGCCCGTATCCTGAGATTTAACCTCCTGCCGGTAAGTCTGTTGGGCACACCATAAACATTGTTGTTGATGTCCTTGACCCAGATATAGGAGATGGTATTGTTGAACTGGAGCATATTGAATACTTCAACACTGATCCAAAGCCTCTCCAGGTAACTGAATTTTTCTGCTCTACGTGAGGTCTTTCTATCGAACAATACTTTTGAGAATCCAATGTCTACCCTACGATATGCAGGGATCTTTAAAGATTCGATATAACGGCGTTCTCCATCAAAATAATAAGGGAGGTTTGTGCCAAAGACCAGTTGCAGTTGCAATCTGAAGGTAGAATCTGACCGGAGTTCGTCCTGAAACAGAATTGATGCATTGAACCGCTGATCTGTCGGTCGTCTTATAAACCCTGATTCCTTGTTTTTCCCTTCGGCATCCAAATAGGAGATGTTTTCCTTTGTGGTCAGAAAGGACATATTGACGTAACTCTCAAGCCCTTTGATGAATTCCCCATTGACCCTTGCGTCAATTCCGGTAGCGTATCCTTCAGAAGTATTCAATGCGCTGTAGCGGATCCGGACGTCATCAACATAGTAGGGAATAAGCTGATCGAATTTTTTATAATATCCTTCGACAACAAATTTGAAAGGACGATCCCAGGCAAGAAAATCGAGATCGCCGCCCATTACAAAATGGATGGATCTTTGAGCCTTCAATGACTCATTGATCAAGCCCTGGTTGTTCCTTAATTCCCGGTAGAAAGGCGGTTGGAAATAATAACCAAAACTGGACCGAACGAGCCAGTTATTTTTTAAAAGGGCCTTTTGAGACTTAATGTCAAATACTGAGTCCTTCAATGCATCATTGAACTTTTTATTTGGCTCCCATGATAGCTGAACACGCGGGCTGATCACATTTTGATTGTTCAGCGTCCAGTAATTTGACCTTATTCCGTAATTGATACGGAGATTGGATCGCTCATTCAAAATGCGGGACTCCTGCACATATCCCATTACCCGGTATGAATTGATCCCAATATCAGTACGTAGAAAATTAGCCACTCTGAGTACTGAGTCGTTGTATCCCGGGATACTGATATTATGGCCTGATGAATCGTTGTAGTCCCATTCTCTTAGTCGGTCATCGATCAATTCACCCTGAAATTTTATGCCCCATTCAATCACACTTCTGCTTTTTTCATTTCGGTGCCTGCCCATTAATTTTTCACTGTAAACAATGGCATTTAAGTCATTTCGGGCGTGATTGATGAAATATCCGACACCAAGTGTAGTTTTACTTTCACCAAAATCATCGCTGCCAAGATTGTTCTCTAAAAGGTCAAGTCTGTAGGCTCCCTCAACAGTAAAATGTTCAGTTTCTGTGGTAGAGTAAACAGATGATATCAATTTATACTCATTTTTCCTGTCCGGTCGGTAAACAAATGAAAGGCCGTTCATAAATGTTTCATAGGACATGAGTTCCTGACCACCGAACTGGACGTAAAGCCTAAGCGCATTTTGTACTGTTCCAAAACTGGTCTCCTGAGATTCAGGAACAAGTAAGAATCTGTTCTGGGAATAATTAGTCAAAAGGTTAACCGACAGGTGACTGGTGAAATTATAGGTCAGGAAACTCTGAAGATCAAAGAAACGAGGTTTGTAGTTCCCCTGTACGTCAAGACCATTCAGCACATACTGATTGGACCGGTAACGTGCTCCAATGACATAGGAGAACCGCAACGACGACCTGTCTTCAACTTCAATGCTGCCCCCTAACATACTTGCTTCAACGGTGGATGAAAATTTCTTTGGTTCTTTATAGGTGATATCCATTACGGAAGACAACTTGTCTCCGTACTTGCTTTGAAACCCTCCGGAAGAAAACACCACATTTTCCACCATGTCTACATTTACAAAACTTAAACCTTCCTGCTGACCACTTCTGACCAAAAATGGCCTGTATACTTCAATGTCATTTACGTAAACCAGGTTTTCATCGAAATTTCCACCTCTTACACTGTATGATGCCGATAGTTCATTGCTGCTTCTTACCCCAAGTGCCGTCCCAATGATGATCTGCTCAAACGTTTGGGTCGGGATATCCCATAATTCTTTGGGGTCCAGTGTGATCACCGGACGAGGCCTGTTCCTTTGTCCTTTTGCAACTACCGGATCAAGATAGGTCCCGGTGTTAATTCTTACGTTCCGGTAAATTTTCTGGCCCGGATTTAGCACAGGTATCTTCACTTCTTTTGTGCTTTCTGTATAAGAAAACACAAGAATATTCCCTTCACCTGCCGGAACATCAATTTCAAAATAACCGTTCGTGTCAGTGAAAGTATGAATGTTTGTGTTCTTGAGGACCACAGAGGCATGATCCAGGGAATACCGGTACTCATCAACCACGTGTCCGCTAACGGTCGCCTTCTCCTGAGCCCAGGTTAAAGCGGTTATAAGCGTAAAGACAAATGTGATTGACCAGTGTTTCACCGACAAGGATTTAACGCAAACTTGCTATTGTTAGTATCAAAGATTGAGCAGTTGTTTTATTGTCGACTGAGGATCCGTGGATGAGAACACAGAATTTCCCGCCACCAGAACATCGGCTCCTGCATCAAGAAGTTTTTGATAATTGCTTAATGAGACCCCACCGTCAACCTCAATTTTAAGATCTGCACCATATTCTACACGCATTTTAACAAGGTCACGTATCTTTTTATAGGTGTTCTCTATGTATTTCTGACCGCCGAATCCGGGGTTCACACTCATCAGGCAAACCAGGTCTATTTCATTGAGAATCCCTTCCAGCATGGAAACAGGTGTGTGCGGATTTAAAGCTACCCCTGCCTTCATTCCTGCCTCATGAATGGCGGATACGGTCCTGTGCAAATGTGTGCAGGCTTCGATATGAACTGTTAGGACATCTGCTCCCGCAGCTGCAAAATCATCGATGTACCGGTCAGGGTCAATGATCATAAGATGCACGTCCAGTGGTTTGGTACTGGATTTTTTTATACTTTTCATGACCGGGAATCCAAACGACAGGTTTGGTACGAAAACACCGTCCATAATGTCGACATGCACCCATTGTGCCTTGCTGTCATTGATCATTTGAACATCTCTGCTCAGGTTTCCGAAATCTGCAGATAATATTGATGGTGCGACTATATGACTCATTAGCGAATGATTAATTCTTTGATCTGTTCTTTGCCCAGATAGGCGTTTATTTTTTGAATTAAGGTCCCTTTAAGATAGTTCAACTCGTTCTTCAAAGGAGCAGAACTAAGGGTGATGATCAGCGTTTCTCCTGTTACCTTAATGTTGCTTGTGTAGGAAGCTATCATCGTGCCGACGACCTCTGACCAGTTTTGCGCAAGCTGGACCTCAGATCTCTTCTCGTTAAGATTATAGGTCTCAAGCAATTTGTCGATCAATTCACCCAGTGGTTTTTCCATTTTCTGTAATATCTCGCAATTTACGAAATCAGTAAAGGCAAACGGCATTTGTTCAAAAGTTACTTTGTTCCTCACCGGAAAGTGATGTTATGTGGCGGTCTTCAAGATATGAGGTCGTTGCTTTGTCCACTCTGCTCTTATCCGTATCTGTTACAAAAACCTGTCCGAACTTGTTTGTATGTATTGTGGACAGCAGCCTTTCTGCACGGCCATGGTCTATTTTTTCAAAAATATCATCAAGCAATAAAAAAGGTTTGTGGCCTGTCTGCTGCTGGATCATGTCAAATGTGGCTAGATTTAGTGCTATCAGAAAGGTCTTTATCTGGCCCTGTGACCCGTATCTTTTAAGCGGATTGTCATCGAGAGTGAAGATCAGGTCGTCTTTGTGAATCCCGGATGTCGTTCTTTGTTGAAATCTATCTGCTTCGCGATTCGATTTTAGTAGATCTGAAGAAGACATCTTTCTGCTTGTCAGTTCTGATTCATAGTAAATCTCAACAGGTTCACTGCCTCCTTCTATCTTTTCGTAATATTTCTTAAATAACGGAATGAATTTCTTCAGATACTTTTTTCTGCTTTCAAAGATCTCATCTGATAGCGGTGCGAGCTGCATATCAATGACATGTAAAAGATCTTCGTCGAAATACCGTTGTTCAAAGAACTGCTTTAACTGCTTGTTCCTGCTGTCAAGTAA
Organism: Bacteroidetes bacterium UBA6491; assembly: GCA_002436505.1. Classification (GTDB taxonomy): domain Bacteria; phylum Bacteroidota; class Bacteroidia; order NS11-12g; family UBA9320; genus UBA6491. The sequence goes on from DJML01000105.1 coordinate 24,073, forward strand.
CCGGTTGTAACGTGTAATAACCTTTAAATAATCCTTGTTTCCCAGAGATATGCTTCTGTCAAGAAAACGTCTTCTTTCTTCTGAACCGCCTGTGATCAGTTCGATATCGCCCGGTGCGATCATTACAGCAGGAAAATTACCAATGTGGTCCATGATACGATCGAGTACATTCCCGTTCACGCTGATCTCTTTTTTACCACCCGGTTGGATTTTAATGGCGATCGTCGTCTCTTCATCATTGTCCCTGAGGGTAAGTCGTATCGCACCCTTCTCCGCTCCTTTTTTAACATTGAAACGGTCAGACCGGTGAAAATAAGGCAAACCGGTAAGGCCATAGTATATGGCTTCGAGAAGGTTGGTCTTTCCAATACCATTTGGACCCACGAAACCATTCATCCGGTAATCCGAATGAACAGAAAGTTCTTCGTGGTTCTTGAAATTTACCAATGTGATTTTTATGAGATTCACCGGAGGTTTACTGTAGTGTGTTTTTGATTATTTTTGCAGCCTAACATGGCAAAGGCAAAAATAGAGTTTAACAAGGAAACATACATTGAGTGGTTCCGTTTGATGATGCTGATCCGTCGTTTTGAGGAGAAATCAGCCCAATTGTATGGCCAGCAAAAGATAAGGGGCTTCTGTCACCTGTACATTGGACAGGAGGCGGTAGTTGCAGGTACAATGTCAGCCATCACAAAAGATGACAGTATGATCACTGCATATCGTGATCATGGCCAGGCAATTGCCTGTGGGATGAGCCCTGAAAGCGTAATGGCTGAATTGTACGGGAAGGTAACCGGATGTTCAAAAGGGAAGGGCGGCAGTATGCACATGTTCAGCAGGGAGCATAATTTCTTTGGAGGTCATGGAATCGTCGGCGGACAAATACCGTTGGGAGCAGGAATTGCTTTTGCTGAGAAATATAAGGGGACTAAAAATGTCTGCGTCTGTTATATGGGTGATGGTGCCGTAAGACAGGGATCATTGCATGAGACCTTTAATATGGCCATGTTATGGAAACTGCCAGTCATCTTCGTTTGCGAGAACAATCAGTATGCCATGGGAACATCCGTAGAGCGTACCACAAATGTTACCGACATTTATAAAATTGGCCTGGCATACGATATGCCTTCAGAACAGGTGAACGGCATGAGATGTGAAGATGTTCACCATTCTATGGAAAAGGCCGTAGAAAGGGCAAGAAAAGGAGACGGTCCGTCCTTCATTGAAATGAGAACTTATCGTTACAGAGGCCACTCAATGTCGGACCCTGCAAAATACAGAGGGAAAGATGAAGTGGAGGATTATAAGACTAAGGATCCGATAGAGCAGGTGCGTCAAACCATCCTCGAACAAAAATGGCTTTCTGAAGCGGATCTTGAAAAACTGGAAGATGGCATTGTTGGTCAGGTAGAGGCTGCAGTTGAATTTGCTGAAAATTCAGATTACCCTTCAACTGACGAGCTCTATACTGATGTTTATCAAGAAGATTATCCGTTTATCATGGAGTAATGATCTATATATTATTATTAAAAGTATTTTTGCAAAAATTTTAACCAATGAGCGAAGGGAAAGAGAAGAAATTTTCACTCGATGATTTCATAACTGAGAATCAAAAAAGCATTGTCATTACTGCGGTAGTGCTGATACTAGTTAGCGGCTGGCTGTATTATAACAATAATTATCGCAAGCCAAAGCTTGAGGAAGAAGCGAATGTAGCTGCCTATAAGGCAGAAATGTATTTTAATCAGGATTCTATTGATCTTGCTTTGAATGGAGACGGACAGGCTTCAGGCCTTATGGATATTGCCGATCGGTTCTCTAATACGACGACCGGTGAGAGGGCTGCGTATCTGGCTGGTTCCGCTTTACTTCAGAAAGGACGGTACGAAGAAGCACTTAAGTACCTGAAAATGGCTGATTTTGAAGATGATATCATTGCGCCATTAAGCATGGTCCTTCTTGGTGATTGCCATTCCGAACTGGAAGATTATGAGAAAGCAGCATCTCAGTATATGAAGGCCGCCAATTATAATGAGAACGAATTTACTACGCCATACGCCCTTAGCAAAGCGGCAACGGTATATATTAAACTGGAGAAATGGGATGACGCACATAAGTCATTCAAAAGGATCTTCGAAGATTACAAGTCCACCAGATTTGGTATGGACGTAGAAAAATGGGTTGAAATGACCCGTGTGAAAGCGGGACTTTAAGTTCAGTTATGTCTAGCAAGGACCGCAGTCTTTCTTCCAAACCGGAAAGGTTTCCGGATTGTAGCGCATTCAACGTCGGAATTGTGGTTTCTGACTGGAACTCAGAAATTACAGACAAATTGCTCGAGGGCGCCCTTGAAGCTATGCAGGATGCGTCAGTAGCAGGCGATAATATCACGGTAAAAAGAGTCCCCGGAAGTTTTGAATTGCCTTTCGGAGCACAGCAGCTTGCTAAATCAGAAGCTATTCACGGTGTGATTACCCTGGGATGTGTAATTCAAGGTGAAACCAGGCAC
>DJML01000115.1 GCA_002436505.1 Bacteroidetes bacterium UBA6491
ATTTCTATGCTTCCTTTCTCCCTTGGCGCTGAAGCTATTGCCAAGAACGAAGGAGGAGGCGGTCTTTTCATATTTGTCATTGAAATGGTGTTCTGGTTGCTCGTCATCCTTTCAGTTGTTCTGCTGGTTCAGGGAACAAGAAGAATACCTGTCCAGTATGCCAAAAGGATCGTAGGAAACAAACAATACGGCGGAGTAAGACAATATCTGCCTTTAAAGGTCAACGCTGCAGGCGTTATGCCTATCATCTTTGCTCAGGCACTGATGTTCCTGCCGGGATACATACCAATGGTATTCCCTAATTCACCGGGAATAAGAAATTTCTTTTCGTCATTTGCTGATATTACAAGCTGGACTTACAATCTCACGTTCTTTTTCATGATCGTGTTTTTCACGTATTTCTATACGGCAATTACAGTGAACCCGTCGCAAATTGCCGATGACCTGAAAAGAAACGGTGGATTTATCCCGGGAGTTAAACCAGGCAGAAAAACAACAAACTTTATCGATGGCATCATGTCCAGGATCACCCTTCCAGGAGCGATATATCTTGGATTGGTAGCAGTGTTCCCGGCTTTTGCAATGAAGCTTGGTGTTAATAACCAGTTTGCGCAATTTTATGGAGGAACATCCTTGCTGATTATGGTGGGTGTAGTACTCGATACCTTGCAACAAATAGAAAGTCACCTGCTTATGCGTCACTATGATGGATTGATGAAAAGCGGAAGAATAAAAGGAAGATCATCAACAGGTGGTGCGATTGCATCATAAACGTGTTGGAATAAAGCAATAAAAAAATTACCTTTGCAGCCCTTTAAATAACGATGGCGAAACAAGAATCAATAAAACAAGATGGCACAATAACTGACGCATTGTCAAATGCCATGTTTCGCGTTGAGTTACAAAATGGGCATGAGATCATCGCTACCATTTCCGGGAAAATGAGAATGCATTATATCAAGATCCTCCCGGGTGATAAAGTGCAGGTAGAAATGTCTCCTTATGATTTGACAAGAGGTAGGATTACCTATAGATATAAATAAAATGAAAGTTACAGCATCTGTTAAGAAACGTAGTGCCGATTGCAAGATCGTGAAGAGGAATGGAAAGGTGTACGTGATCAATAAGAAGAATCCAAAGTTTAAACAACGACAAGGATAAGATAATATGGCAAGGATCGCAGGAGTAGATATTCCGAAAAATAAAAGGGGAGTTATAAGCCTTACCTATATTTATGGGATTGGCAATTCGCAGGCTGAAGCAGTACTGCAGGAATGTAACGTGGACCCCAACAAAAAGGTTGACGATTGGTCAGATGATGAGCAGTCAAGCATTCGTGAGTACATCACAACCCACATCAAGGTTGAAGGTGAACTCAGGTCAGAAGTTCAGACAAACATAAAACGCCTGATGGATATCGGATGCTACAGAGGATTAAGGCACAGAAAAAGTCTTCCTGTAAGAGGTCAGCGAACTAAGAATAATTCGAGGACCAGAAAAGGTAAGAGAAAGACTGTTGCAGGTAAGAAAAAAGCACCAAGGTAATAGAAATTAGCATAAATTAAATCGAGTCAAGATTATGGCTACAGCTAAAAAAGGAGCAAAAAAAAGAAAGGTAAACGTAGATCTGATAGGTCGCGTTAATATCAAGGCGTCGTTCAACAACTTGTTGATCTCTATTTCCAATGGCCAGGGTCAGGTTATCTCCTGGTCCAGTGCCGGTAAAATGGGATTCCGCGGATCAAAGAAGAACACACCATATGCAGCCCAGACTGCGAGCATGGAATGTGCTAAGGTGGCCTACGATGCGGGATTAAGAAAAGTGGATGTATTTGTTAAAGGTCCAGGTGCAGGTCGTGAATCTGCCATCAGAACTTTGCAAGCAGCTGGTATCGAGGTTATGTCTATCACAGATGTAACTCCTTTGCCTCACAACGGTTGCCGTCCTCCTAAGAAAAGAAGAGTTTAATTTAGAGTAGAGCAGATATAAAATGGCAAGATACACAGGCCCTAAGTCTAAGATTGCAAGAAAATTCAGAGAACCGATCTTCGGTCCTGATAAAGCACTTGAAAAGAAAAATTACCCGCCCGGAATGCACGGGAATTCCCGTCGGAGAGGTAAGAAATCAGAGTATGCAATCCAGTTGATGGAAAAGCAAAAAGCGAAGTACACCTACGGTGTCCTTGAAAAGCAATTTGCAAACCTTTTCCATAAAGCGGCACGTAAAAAAGGTATTACAGGTGAAAACCTGCTTAAATTCCTTGAAGCCAGATTGGATAACACAGTTTTCCGTCTGGGGCTCGCAAATTCTCGTCGCGGTGCACGTCAGCTTGTTTCTCACAAACATATTCTGGTGAACGGTGTAGTAACGAATATTGCTTCATGCCAGCTGAAACCAGGTGATGTGATCTCTGTTCGTGAAAAATCAAAAGCCCTGGAAGTAGTAAATGACTCGCTCCACACAAGAAAAAGCTTCTCCTGGCTTGAATGGGATGATAAAGAATACTCTGGCAGATTCCTGAACTTCCCTGAGAGAGAGGAGATCCCTGAAAATATCAAGGAGCAACTTATTGTTGAATTGTATTCTAANNGAAACAGACAATTACGGTCTGTTCGAATTCAGTCCTCTTGAAAGAGGATATGGGGTTACCGTTGGTAATGCTATGAGAAGAATTTTACTTTCTTCTCTTGAGGGATATGCGATCACTTCAATAAAGGTCCCAAGCGTTGATCATGAATTCAGTACCATCAAAGGTGTTACTGAAGACATTACCGAGATCATCCTTAACCTGAAACAAGTCCGTTTCAAAAAGGTTGTCGAAACCGATGAGGTTGAGAAGATCTATGTTTCCATCAAAGGGAAAGAAGAATTCTCTGCCGGTGATATCGGCCGCTACACGAATAGCTTCGAGGTGTTGAACCCGGATCTGGTGATCTGCCACATGGAACCTTTCGTGAATATGGAGATCGAACTTACAGTGATGAAAGGCCGTGGATACGTTCCAGCAGATGAAAATCTTCCGAGCGATGCCCC
>DJML01000097.1 GCA_002436505.1 Bacteroidetes bacterium UBA6491
GGTGCTGAAGATGCAGGTGTTCTGAGCCTGGTCTTCTTTCAGGATATCTGCCTGAACAGTTCCCCTCACACTGGCAAGAGTCTCAATCTTGATCTTTTCGTATACTTCAGCAGGCAATACCTGATCCCCTGTCAGTCCAAGAAGCATTAATCCAAGTCCATCGTTGCCTTCCGGCAGATCACCCTGGTAAACAGGTTGTTTCGTTCCTTTTTCCTTGAAGATCCTACCGATCTTCTTGCGAACATCTGCTTCAAGACCATTCTTGATAATGTACTTCTCACATTGCTGATCGATAGCTGCATTCATGAAATAAGCCAGCATGATCGGTGCCGGCCCGTTTATGGTCATTGAGACAGAAGTTTTTGGATCGGCCAGATCAAAACCGGAATAGAGTTTTTTAGCGTCGTCCAGGCATGCGATCGAAACACCGGAGTTGCCAATTTTACCGTAGATATCAGGCCTGTGATCCGGATCATTTCCATAAAGGGTCACAGAATCAAATGCAGTCGATAATCTCTTTGCCGGCATATGCAGGCTCAGGTAATGAAATCTTTTGTTTGTCCTTTCGGGGCCGCCTTCACCGGCAAACATTCGGGTAGGGTCTTCACCCTCTCTTTTAAAAGGGTAAAGTCCTGCCGTGTAAGGGAACTCTCCCGGTACATTTTCCTGGAGCGTCCATTTCAAAATATCGCCCCAAGACCTGTATCCCGGTGTTACTACTTTGGGTATCCTGGAGTGTGAAAGAGACTCAGTATGCGTTGGTATATGAATATCCTTCCCACGAACCTGAAAGATGAAATCATCGTTCTTATATGCCTCCCTGGTTTTTCCCCAGTTATCGAGGATGTTCTGGTTTTTAGGGTCAAAGGAGATCTTTAACTTATCAAGATTCTTTTCTATCAGTTTGGTAGCGGAAGTAGCATTATTGCTGTTTCCTAAGGTCTCTAAAGTGATCTTAAGCGCCTGCAGCTTTTCAGCAATATTTGCCTGATCATTTACCCATTGATCATATTTTCTGTTGGATTCAGCGATTTCTGCCAGGTATCTTACCCTTTTCGGCGGGATGATGAATATTTTCTCACTTTCTTCAAAGGTTTCAAAAATTGTTGATTCAAAACTGTTATTGCTCTTCGCATCGATCAAACGTATCAGTCCTGCATAGAGATCGTTGGTCCCGGGATCATTGAATTGCGAAGCAATGGTGCCATAGACCGGCATTTTACTTACGTCTTCGTCGAACCTTTTGTTGTTTCGCTGATACTGTTTCTTAACATCCCTAAGGGCATCGGCGGCACCGCGTTTATCAAATTTGTTAATGGCAATGACGTCTGCATAGTCCAGCATGTCAATTTTCTCTAACTGAGTAGCGGCTCCATATTCCGGTGTCATAACGTAAAGAGAAATGTCGGAATGGTCCGCTATTTCCGTGTCAGACTGGCCAATACCGGAAGTTTCAAGGATGATCAGGTCAAACCCCGCGACTTTAAGTATCGCCAGCGCGTCATCGACGTGTGCTGACAGGGCAAGGTTAGCCTGTCTGGTAGCAAGAGAACGCATATAGATCCGGTCACTTTTGATCGAATTCATTCTGATCCTGTCGCCGAGAAGGGCACCACCGGTTTTCCTTTTTGACGGGTCCACAGAGATGATGGCCATTGTTTTATCTTTCTGGTCAAGCAGGAACCTGCGCACCAGTTCATCTATCAGGCTTGATTTTCCCGCTCCACCGGTACCGGTAATTCCAAGGATGGGCGTAGAAACAGTGCTGGCTTTTTTTCGGATGGCCTGCAATTCGACCTCATTCTCTTTGCTAAAATTCTCAGCAGCAGAGATCAGACGGGCGATGTTACGCTTGTTTTTCGTGTCGAGCCTGGCCACTTCACCATTCAGGTTTTCACCTGTGGCAAAATCACATCTCTCCATCAGGTCGTTTATCATTCCCTGAAGCCCGAGGCTGCGGCCATCGTCCGGATGATATATGCGGGCGATCCCGTAATTGTGCAATTCATCAATTTCCTCCGGCAAAATAGTGCCACCCCCACCACCAAAGATCTTTATTTGATCCGCACCTTTCTCTTTCAGGAGATCATGCATGAATTTAAAGTATTCCATGTGACCGCCCTGATAAGAGGTAAGCGCAATGGCATTGGCATCTTCTTCTATTGCCGCATCCACAACTTCTTCAGCGCTTCTGTCGTGCCCGAGATGGATCACTTCACACCCGGAAGCCTGAAGAATTCTTCTCATGACGTTTATTGCAGCATCGTGGCCGTCAAACAGGGAAGCAGCAGTAACAATACGGATTTTGTTCTTTGGATAATATACTTCTGAATTCATGCGTATTTTTAAAGAAAGCACAAAGATAATTCAATGCAGCTTAAGCCACCGAATTTAAGGAATGATATGGAAAGATATTCGATAACAAAAAAAGAGAGGCTCGATCGAGCCTCTCTTTTCTTTTAGTGTGTAGGTTAATAATTAGTAGTAAGTAGTTAAATAAGTTGATTCAATTTAGTGAATCTGATAGTTAAAACGTGTAGTAGTTAATAATGATGAAGTAGTAGTAGTTGCAGTAGTTATAGTAAGTATCAATTTCTTTATTATCTGATCATTCGTGCGGAATGTGTTTTTATTCGTTGTCGTTATGTTATTTCGTTGTGACATGTTATGCCAGATATATTTCAATACCCGTACCAAAATGAGAACAATGGGCTTCTGGAGGAGAGTGTCGTGTTTTTAAAGTGCTGAAAATAAGCAATATATGGTGTAATTAATAGAATTATGTGTTGTATTGAGAATGTATTCTAAAAAGCGAATAAGAGTCTAAAAATGAGACAGCAGTCCTGAAATGAGACGAAAATCATCGATTTTGAAGTGGCTAATTCGTGTTCACCGGATGATTTTACCATGAAAATCATCCGATATTGTAAACATTTGAGCTAATTCGTCATATTTGTTAGGTTACATTCTGAAAATTGGAATTGGGCAATTAATTATGAACAGGTCATTTAAATACGGTGATGGTTTCTTTGAGACCATTCGCGTTAAAGACAACCAGCCGACCCTTTGGTCATTTCACGTTGATCGAATTCTGACGAGCTGCAATGTGCTGGGAATAGACCTTCCTTCTTCTGGAAAACTAGATGATGTGATAGAGGAACTGCTGGAATTGTGTCAGGGCATGGAATTGGCCAGGGGAAGAATTACATTTTACCGCGATGGCGGAGGCGGTTACCTGCCCGAATCCAATGCACTTTGCTACCATATTGAAGCAGTGCCTTTAAAGAATATACCTGACGCCATTTTCCCTACACATACTGGCAACCTCAAAGATCTTCTGAAAGATGTCGGTGCACTTGGTCCTCAGAAAGTGGGGCTTTATCCGGATGCGTCAGTTTTGTTTTCTCCGTTCTCTATGCTTAAATCAACTTCTGCCGGCCTCTATGTACAGGGTGCTATCTATGCATCACAGATGGGCTGGGATGATGCGTTCATTCTTAATGATAAGGGCCATGTGGTGGAAACCACTAACAGCAACATATTTGCCGTTTACAACAGGCATATTTACACGCCATCGATCCAGTCGGGTTGTGTTGCGGGCGTATGCAGGGCATATTTGCTGGACAGGTATGATCTTCTTGAGGCGGATATTTCATGGGATGACCTCAGATCTGCGGACATGGTCTTCCGTTCAAATGCATTGCATGGTGTGCGACGTATTGAGATCGCCTGACGAATACGATCTTACTGCTATCTCGAAAGAACATCTGCCATTTTGATCAATTCGCCGTCTATTGAAGATTTTCTGGTCGATGCCTCATGCAGAGGGATCATGAAAGGTTTATTATCAACAATACCCAGTGCAGCATTTGTTTCTCCATTAATAAGCGCCCTGACGGAATGATATCCGAGAGATGAAGCCAGTATACGGTCTCTAGCTGACGGGTTACCTCCTCTTTGAATGTGCCCCAGAATCGTGACCCGGAGTTTAATGTCAGGGAATTTCTCTTTCAGCCGGTTGGCATGTGTAAAGGCTCCTCCTTCTTCATCACCTTCTGCTACAATGATTATTGAGAAAGATTTTGTACGGCGTTCATCATTGCTAAAATGTTGGAACAGTTTGTCCGTATCTGAAATGTCTTCTGGGATCATAATGCCTTCAGCTCCTCCGGCTATTCCGCTATCAAGCGCAATAAAACCGGAATCACGTCCCATTACCTCAATAATAAATACCCTGTTGTGGGAATCAGCCGTATCACGGATTCTGTCGATGGCTTCGATCGCAGTGTTTATTGCCGTGTCATAACCGATGGTGTAGTCGGTGCCATAAAGGTCATTATCGATGGTACCGGGTATCCCGACACAGGCAATGCCATGTTCGTTGTTCAACAAATGAGCACCCATGTATGAACCGTCTCCGCCAATGCAAACAAGACCTTCGATCCCCCGTTGTGTCAATTGGTCAAAAGCCTTTTTTCGTCCTTCCATGGTTCTGAATTCTTCACACCTTGCACTTTTGAGAAAAGTTCCTTATCGCTGGATAATATTGGAAACGGACCTTCGATCCANNGCCTGATCCCTGCGACCGAAAGGCCTTCGTGGATCGCGGTCCTGACAACAGCTCTGATTGCTGCGTTCATGCCGGGTGAATCGCCCCCGGAAGTAAATACGCCGATCTTCTTCATCCTCCGAATTTCGTGCATTTATTCCGTAACTTAACTGATGTGGATCAACCTCAGGTTTATTCTCTGCTGCACAATATGAATAACTCATTGGCATAACACTTTCATTATTCTTTCGCTAGTCGTATTTTAGCCGCTTTCCTTAAAGTATTGGATAAGAAACTGATAAACATTAAAAGTAACGAGCGGTCCAAGATATGGGCGCTCTTTTTTCAGAATTTTTTTGAAGGCCTTGGTTCAGCATTTTTGTACACCATCGCCATCTCTATTTTTAATGATCAGAGTGATGTTTATGAATTCACGTACATGCTCATTGGAGCAGGATTGATCACTATTGCGATAGGGCCCATTTATGAACAGATAGAGCACCGGCTGAGAACAGACAGGTTGCTTTACGGCATTGGTATGTTCATTATCCTATTGCTCATTGTTTCAATATTCTTTGTCTTTTTTACTGATTGGAGATATGCAGGAGTGGCGCTCCTGGTGATACATAATCTGGTCTATTTCTTCTCGAACATACAGTTCTGGGGAATGTCCGCGCTGATCTTTGATGTGAGGGAAAGCAAAAGGATCTTCAGTATCGTTGGAAGCGGTGACCTGCCTGCAAAGTTTCTTGGTTACTCGCTGGTCGTCCCGCTTACTTCCAGAGAGGACATCCCTCTTTTTGAGATACTCATTATCGGTGCTATTCTGGCATATGTGCTCAGTATGGTCTTCCTGCGGAAGAACATCAGGTATGAAAAGGAGGTGCTTAAGGTGAAACATCATGATCACCGCGGAGAAAGTAAAGTGGTTCAGGTTTCACGATTATTCGAGAACAAACTGATCCGGTCAATTGCCGGAATGGCTGTTGTTGCAGCTTTTATCTTCTTTTTACTTGAGTTCGCCTTTCTGAAAGATATAATGCACGATCTGGAGCATTCTCACAAAGGAATTGCAAAGCAACTGGCCATTGTGATGGGTTTAACTTATGGAGCGGCAACATTGCTGAAGTTGTTCGTTTCTGCAAGATACCTTCAGAAAATGAACATGAAGTGGTTGCTGTTTTCATTCCCAATTGTAATTATCGTTACCGGTGCCCTTGCCCTTGCCCTTGATCCGTACATATACACGACCAAGCCTTTGTACCTGACGTTCATTGTGCTTTTCGTCGTTGGATTTATAATCAGGGACGCTTTTTACAAACCTTTGTCCCTCTCTCTCTACCAGCCTCTTCCAAAAGAAAAAAGACTTCATGGCCACAATGTAGTTAAGGGAATTGCCGAACCGGCGGGGATGGTTGGTGTCGGGGTTGTCTTCCTATGGCTTTACAGTAAAAACCATTTCCATGGGCTTGACTTTAAGATCATCGCTTACGTGCTTGCAGGAGCAATGGTTCCCTGGTTCCTGACAAGTGAGCGAATGGTAGCGACCTACAGAAAGGCTCTGACAAATCTTATCAACAGGAAACTTTTTAGTAAGGACCGGTTCCTGTTGATCGACAGGTCGATGGAACATGTGCTGATCCAGAAACTGAAATCGGAAAATCCGATGGACATTCTGTATGCCCTTCGGATGCTCAAGGCATCAAATTCAAACATTACACAATATCTTGATGAGTTGATGCGTCATCCGGACAAGGAGATAAGATCGGTGGCCCGGAACCTGTTTATGGACAGTGAGCATATCCTAATGGAGAAGAAAATGAGTTTTGTTCGTGCAAACGTCAAGGCTGAGGAGAAGGAACTCAGGCATTTTTGTCTGCTTCGATTGGGGCGTCTTGGCGATTGGAATGAGGTAAGGAATCTTTTGAATGCTTCTGACCAGGAAGAGGTATATGTTTTGCTTAAAGGCTGGGCATGGAACAAGGATAAAAGTCAGGGCAATTCAATTCGTGAGATCATTGGAGAAATGGTGAATTCAGATAATGCCGTAAGAAGGGTCATGGGACTTCATTTGATAAAACATTACCCGTCCGATGAATTTGCGGTCCTTCTGATGGACTTCATGAATGATGAGGATCCTGAGATCGTCCGCCAGGCCATATACTCTTCATCATCAATGCTCAATGATCAAATCCTTGCGAAACTGGTCCAGTTGATCGTCACGCCGGAATTCTCCTCTGGAGTGCAGGAGCTATTGAGGGATTGTGATATGGAGGTACTTAAGAAAATAAAGAACCTCATCACAGACTCAAGGAGCAGACTGAATTACAAACTGATATCAGTGATCGGGAATCATCACAATAAGGAGAGCAAAGGGTTGCTCGTTGAATTGCTGAATCTCCGGAACCCAGATCTGAGGGAATTTGTGCTTGGATTTACGCAGCTTAAGTCAGTTAAAGTTCAGGATGTGGCTGCCGTGAGGGATCTGTTGGGAAAAGAAATCTGGATACTTGATATGGTCAATGGTAAAGCGGCCGGCCAACTTGGAAGGATGATCGTAACAGAACAAAATGGTGGGTTAAAAAGATTATTCAAGATAAGTGCAATGATCGCAAATGCAGAGGCCGTGAATCGTGCTGAGGTAGCATACTTTTCAGGGAACAAGGATCTTAAGGCCAACGCGATCGAAACACTGAGCATGGTGCTGCCTTCATTTATCTTTTCAATGGTTAGGCCTTATCTGGAACTGTATCCAAACCCGGAAATAACACTGGATGAAGATAAACTGGCTGAAAATATTCTGAAACACCAGGAGATCTTTTATGACTGGACCATAGCCTTAATTGTAAGGGATTATAATGAGAGACTCTCTGAAACGGTTGAAGAAAAATTACGCGATCGCAACTCTCAACTGATCAATGAACAACTTGATATTCGAAATAATACGATTATGTCTGATGCACTCAATCTTCATTTATTAGAAAAAGTGATGCTTCTTAAGCAAACACCGCTTTTCGCTGAAACCCCTGAAAACATCCTTCTTGATGTTGCAGAAATTTCTGAGGACGTTGAATTCTCAGAGAACGATATCATCTTTAATAAAGGAGATGAAGGTGATTGTCTCTATGTGATCTATTCCGGTTTGTGTGAAGTATATGACAAAGGGCATCTGCTGGCAACACTTGAGGAAAAAGATTTCTTCGGTGACCTGGCGCTGCTGGATCCGGAACCAAGATCGGCTACCGTAAAGGCAAAAACCAAAGTAGCTCTGCTGAAAATTGATCAACATGCAATCTATGAACTTATGTCTGACAGGGTAGAGGTTGCCAGAGGCATTATCAAGGTCCTTTGCCGGCGTCTTCGAAACCAGAACCTACGGTTTACTGAAGCTAAATCAAAGCTGGAGGAAGGCAACAAGTAAGGTTGTTCGAATGATTTTTTCTTAATAGACATCCATGCATTCGTGAAGGTCTGCCAATTTCTTCTATTCAGACTTTTATGCGGAATTGCTGATCCGTGCAACAGTGCCTGAAAATTATCAGATTAAAAAAAATCAGAGATTTGTGGATAACGTGTTGATTTTGTTATAAATTACACCCGCTATTGCATTCTGAACTAACCGTTGTAAGAAGAATTAGTTGCGTGTCGTTAACCAATTTTATTATGAGAATAGCCGCTCAAAGAATAAAGGGTATCAGGCTTTTTATTCTGTCTCTGATCGCATTTGCGTCGATTGCTGACGTTAAATCACAAAATATTGATAGTGTTGTCTTTGATCTGAATTCAGGAGGTAGTGGAAGCTGCCAGATCTGCAATTCAAATTACGAATGCAATTCCAGTAGTGGCTGGACTTTTACATATATCGATTCCCTTAGCCCCGGATTGATCGTTACACAGATCGACGTGGTTATGAAGTATACCGGATGCAGTAGCAACGGGAATACAGTTTTTAAAGTCAACAACACGCTTGTCGATACCATTCACTTTACGTACTCATGCAATTGCGGTAACTGTTTTATTGATACTGCTTCACGCATGTCCCCGTCTGGATTTCCAAATTATAAACCAGGGGATACGAACACTCTTCAGGTTCAAACAAATTACAGCGTATGCGTAGATCGGTTTGTGGTATATATTCATTACAGAACACAGTCTGTCAACGACGCAGGTGTGATCTCGATCGATACTTTGGGCCTGTTCTGTGCAGGAAACAAGGACCTGTATGCTCATATCGGAAATTTTGGTATAAACAGGATTGATTCGGTAAAGGTGAACTGGTCTTTCAATGATACAGTACAGTCACCGTTGAATGTTATAGGAACGCTGGACACTATTGGAGGTTCAGGGAACTACGATACTTTGATTTTTCTCGGTACCAGAAATCTAAATAGCCTTTCGGGAGATAAGATCAAGGTGTGGACGAGTGATCCGAACGGGGCTTCTGATACCGTGAATATTAACGATACTCTTACAAAGAATTTGATACCCGCTCTGTCGGGTATCTACACCATTGGTGGGACTTCCCCGGATTACAGCAATATAGCGCTTGCTGTGAATGCTCTGAACCAGCACGGAGTCTGTGGCCCCGTTGTTTTTAAGATCAGGAACGGGACGTATACAGAACAGCTGTCCATTGGAAAAATTAAAGGGGCTAGTTTAACCAATAACATCACTTTCGAATCCCAATCCGGCGATAGTACGGATGTTTTGATCAGTTATTTTTCTAACTCCAGTTCCGCCAACTGGGTGGTCCGTTTGAACCAAACAAAATATGTTCGTTTTAGTAAGATCCACCTGGAAGCTACGGGAACATCCTATGCCCGGGTGATTGACCTTGAAGACGGTCCGGAATACATTACTTTTAACAATTGTATCATCAGTGGACCATATGCTTCCTCCGGTTCGAACCGGGCATTGGTTTATGCTGATGATGCAAATGGACCGGATCATCTGGTGTTCAGTAACAACGTGATAAAAAACGGTGGATACGGTATTTACATGGGAGGATCCTATTCGATTCCCATGAATACCATAACGATTGATTCGAACGAATTCAAGGACCAGTACAATTACGGGTGTTACCTGTATAATGCAGAGACCGTCCAGGCTGTTGGCAACAACTTTAGTAATACATTGACCTATTTCACTGCTTTTTATCTGGATGAGTGTGAAGATTTTATAGTCGCATACAACCGGTTTGTCCTTTCCTCTGGCGGGCAAGCAATAGAATTATACAGTTGCAGCGGCAAAACAGGAAATTATTCAGTGGTCGCTAATAATTTTATATCCATTAGCAGCTCAAACGGCGGAACCGGCATATACGGCCAGTATCTCCAATATGTCGATATCGTTTTCAATTCACTGAATGTAGTTGCAGGCAGCAATTCTTACGCTTTGAATATTGCTTACAATAACGATATCAAGGTCATTAACAACAACATTGTATCAGACCGTTTCGCATATTACGGCTGGAGTAACAACAATTCTGTCATTGATCACAATAACGCCTTCAGCTGGTCCGGGCAACCCAATTCATTTGCTTATGACGGTTCCGTTAATCACAGTGATCTGGCTTCATGGAATAAAGCAACAACTTACGACTCGAATTCATTCAGCCAGGATCCTCAATACCTGTCCAGTGTAGAGCTGAGAACAAAAAATATTGATCTTAATGCCAGCGGAATGGCGTACTCCATGATCCAGGATGATATTGACGGGGATACCAGGGATACACTGATGCCTGATATTGGCGCAGACGAGTTTGAACCTAATGCGCTGGATGCCTCCCTGATCATGTTCTCTCAGGTCTCGCAATTGGATCCGGATCTGAAAGTACGGGTAAAAAACAACGGCGGGGATACGATCACCTCTTTAAAGATCGGCTGGAGGATCGGTACTGTGAATCAGTCCACAGTGAACTGGAGTGGTTCGCTGCCTTCAGGTCAGTCCTCATGGATCACCCTGGACAGTTTGCCTTTTACCTACGACAGCGCTTACAACCTGACGGCCTGGTCCTTTGAGCCCAACAGTTCGCTGGACAGCTTCAGCGGCAACGATTCAATCACAGGCACTGTGGCTTACGCACTTGCCGGCTCCTACACCATTGGCGGAAGCGCTCCGGATTTCGTGAATTTCACGGCTGCGCTGGATGCGCTGAAATTAGGTGGAATTTCGGATACGGTTGTGTTCAATGTCAGGGATACGACCTATATCGAACAGTTGCTCTTCCCATCAATCAAAGGAACTGAAAATGGATATCCAATTACCTTCCGCTCACAGTCCGGGGATAGTACCGGTGTGATACTATCATATACGACGAACAGCTATAATTACAATTACATCGTCGGATTTGACGGCGCTTCAAACATTCGGTTTGAAAGGATCACCCTTAAAACAACTGGGACAAGCTACAGTCAATTGATCTATTTCAGAGGTGGATCGGAGAATATTATCTTCTCCAATTGTCACCTGGAGGGTCGGTCCGTGACTACGACAAGTTCGAACAACAATCTGGTTTTTAAGGAGGGTGATCTGCCCAGCAGCAACATACGTTTCATTAATAATTATTTCTACCTGGGTTCCAGTGCCGTATATTTCTACGGGTATGGTTCCAGCTTGAAAGACGAGCACATTTCATTCATTCATAACCATTTTGTGGATCAGTATTACCGCGTAATGTATGTCCGTTACCAGGACACCTTCGAATTTTCTGAGAATATGATTCACTCCAACACGAATTATGTGAATGGATTGTATGGATTTTATGGGGATAACATTGAACATCACTTTAAATTAATGAAGAACCGGTTCTACGGAAACATGGGGCAGGCCTTTTACCTGTATTCGTGCAATCTGAGTTCTGGCGATACCGGTATAATGGCCAATAATTTCATTACATCGAATATTGGGGGCAGCACAAGGAGCATATACCTGAACAGCAATAATAATCTGACCATAGCTTATAACAATGTGCTGTTGACGACCAATGATGCCAGTGATGCAGCATTATATCTTCAGTGGAATTACGATCTTACAATTGCCAATAATAATTTTATTAATCTAGGAACAGGTTACGCACTGTATAACTACAATACCCAGTGGCAGTGGGACTACTCGGATCACAACAATTTCTTCACAAAAGGGAACTCGCTGATCTATTACGGAAGTAACAGGGACACGCTGGGGGCCTGGCAGGCTTCAACAAACCTCGATACCAACTCCATCAGCATTGATCCTGAATATATAAGTGCAACGGACCTGCACGTGGAGAATGTGAGTTTAAATAACAATGGGATCGCGATTCCTTTTATTACGGATGATATCGATGGGGATACACGCGACTCGGTTCCGGATATTGGAGCGGATGAATTCACGCCGCCGGCAAATGATGCGGATCTAAGCAGATTCACGGTCCCGGGAGAGGTTTTCCTACAGGACACCGTTCTTGTAACGGTCATGCTTCGTAACAGTGGGCTGGATACCCTGAAATCAGCTGCGGTTCACTGGGTTGTTAACAATGACACTCAAAGTACCGTGAACTGGACGGGAGCATTATACACGGGTGACTCTGTTGCGGTGCAACTCGGAAACTATGTTTTCAACGATACGACCGCATACAATTTAACGGCCTGGTCCAATTCGCCGAATGGCAAATCAGACGACAAGGTTTCCAATGACACAGTATACATAAGAAATCGTTTTACTTCCCTTTCCGGTGTTTACACCATTGGCGGGTCTTCACCAGATTACAGTGATTTCACCGATGCACTCAACGCCTTGATCAGCAGAGGTATTGCTGACTCCGTTGTTTTTAACGTACGGAACGGTTCATACTATGAACATTTACGCATACCTGCGATTGCCGGAACTTATTTCAAGGGACAGATCATATTCCAGTCCGAGTCAGGAGACAGTACAGATGTGACCCTGTCCTATTCCGCCGCGAACCAGGATTCAAATTACGTGATCCTGCTCGACGGTGCGGAAGGATTGCTTTTCAGGAATCTGACCCTGCAGTCAACAGGTGCATCAAACTATTCAACGATCATTTCCTTCCTTAACATGGCAAGTGATAATGCCTTCATGAACAACAGGATCCAGGGCGTGGCAACTACAAGTTCTTCATATAATGCAGCACTGGTATTTAACCTAAATGAAGGGGGCCAGGGCAATGTGTTTAAGGGAAATCTGTTTGAAAACGGAGGATATGGTATCTATATGAACAACACATCCTCTGAATACCAAAGCCACTTAAGGATTGAGAATAACACCTTTGAGAACACCAATTATTCAGCCATTTACCTTACATACAATCTGAACCCGCACATTATCAATAACCGGATCAATTTTACCAACAGTTCCCGGGTGAATGCCATAGGTATTAATCTGCAATATTGCAATGATTCGCTGCGGGTCGAGCGGAACTGGATCTATCATCCGAACCAGGGAATTGGTATGCAATTACAGTATTGCGGAAGAAACAGCACGGATACGGGTTACGTGTTGAACAATGTTATATCCCTGCATAATATGAGCAATTCCTATTATGGTATTTATCTGTATGACCCTGCCTGTTTGCAGATCATGCACAACACCATAAGAATTAGAGGGAATGCAACGGGCTCTTACGGACTATATTCCAGGTACGGTGGATGGAACCGGTTGATGAATAACATCCTGGTGAATGAAGCTGGTGGTTACATCTATTACTTCCCGAATGGAAGTAATTTCGTCGCGATCGATAATAATGTGCTGATCAGCACGGCCGGTCAGGATTTCGCCTATTACGGGGGTAATTATTTTAAGGACCTTGGGGAATGGCAATCGGCAACGAACTATGATACATTGTCTGTTGTTGAGGACCCATTCTTCTTCTCTGAAACAGACCTGCACGTGCACAGTATTGACCTGCATGAAAAGGCCATACCTTTCTCTTTTGTCACGCATGATGTGGACGGCGATGTCCGATCATCTAAACCCGATATCGGTGCAGATGAATTCGAACCGCCATTGCTGGATGCCGGAGTGGAATTCTTCGTGAATCCGGTTGCGCCTTTTGTACCGGACACTTTGCCCATTGTGCTTGCTGTAAAGAATTTCGGTTCGCAAACGATCACCGCATTCAAACTTTTCTGGGAGATCAACGGATCACGGGATTCACTTGTTTGGAATGACAGTTTGTATTCTGCGGATACCGTCCATGTAACGGCGCGCAGATTATTCTTTGACCCGGACAGTGTTTATGTTATCAAGGCATGGACCAGTATTCCCAACGGCATTCCGGATACGGCAAATTACAACGACACGGCGGTGGTACAGGACCTGGCACCTGCTCTGAGCGGAGTGTACACCATTGGCGGTGCAGCCCCGGATTTTGCTACATTTAATGAGGCGGTTGCCGCCATGATCATTGGGGGCATCATTGATTCCGTCCGGTTCGATGTAAGAAGCGGTACCTATATCGAACGCATTGAAATTCCAGAAATACGAGGTGTCAGCGGGCCTAACAGCATTATTTTCCAAAGTGAGAATATGGACAGTTCACTGGTGAGCCTGAAGGATTCAGCACTGACCCTCCAGGAAAACTATGTCGTCTATTTGAACGGAGCTGATGGAGTAACATTCCGTCATATGACTCTTCGTGCAGTTGGCTCCAATTATGCCCGGGTGATCTGGATCAATAATGAAGCTTCGAACAATCGATTCCTGAATAACCGGCTGCAGGGGTCGTCACTAAATTCAACAGCCAGCACTAACGCCATTGTATACGCAGAATCCACCATGGATACCGCGAATCATTTCAAGAATAACTACTTCCTGAATGGGGCCTTTGGACTGTACCTGTACGGCCCTGGTTCATCTGACAGAGAAACCGGACACAGGGTGGAGAACAACCATTTTGTTAACCAGTATTACATGGGTGTTTACGCGCTTTATATGTCCGATCTCCGTATAGTCAATAACGTCATGGAGAAATCCTCAACATATGCGGGATACTATGGAGTATATTGCTATTATACCTATCCGGTCGTCATTACTGGTAACAAGATAAACGGAGGATTTGGAAACATGGCATTATACCTGTACCGGTCCTACAATACCAGCAATGACCACGGGCTGGTAGCCAATAATTTCTTCTTTAAAAAAGGTACAAGTGGAAACGCTGCCGTTTATATGTACCAGTGTAATTATGTGGATTTCATCTATAATAATATTTTTGATAGCAGTTCATCCACTACGTCCCGCGCATTATATACTTATCAGGGATCAAATATCAGGGTGCAGAATAACGTACTATTCAGTTCGAATGGCTATGCTATTTACCGTTACAGTAATGGACTGAATAACTGTGATTACAACGATTTGTACACTGGTGGTGCCAATCTGGGTTATTATAACGGTGTCCGCACCGATCTTTCCGCATGGCAGAGTGCCACCGGGCTGGATGGAAATTCCATTTCGGTGGATCCGTTATACAACTCACTCACCGATCTTCATGTGGGTGCTGTGGACCTTAACGGTGCAGGAAATCCATTTACGGGAATAACCACGGATATTGACGGAGAACAGCGAGATACGCTAACTCCGGATATAGGGGCAGATGAATTCCGACTGCCGGCAGCGGATGATGCAGGAATAAGCGACCTCCTGGGGCCGGTCGTGCCTTTTGCATCGGGTAACAGGTCGGTTCAGCTCGAGATCAAGAACCATGGTTCGGACACGTTAAAATCAGCAACTGTGCATTGGACGGTCAATGGAAATTCCCAATCTTCATATTCATGGTCCGGAAACCTCTCGACTGGAAAAACCGACACTTTTAGCGTCGGAACATTTAACTTCCAGTCCGGTGTATTCAATACTATCCAGGCATGGACCACCTCCCCGAACGGGCAAACGGATTCTATCAACTGGAATGACACCATCGTTCGCGTTGATCTGATCGCCGGGTTGGACGGCGTCTATACCATTGGAGGAGTCGCTCCGGATTTCGCAACTTTTGGTGATGCAATCAGCACTTTGGAAATTGCCGGAGTAGTGGATACCGTGGAGTTCCAGGTAAGGGCAGGTACCTATACTGAACAGGTAACACTCGGGGATTTTCCTGGTGGTTCAGCCAATCGTCCTGTGACCTTTATATCGGAAGATTCGGACAGCACGAAAGTGACCCTGCAGTACTATGCTTCCTATATCAATAATTTTGTGTTTAGGTTCAGCGGAGCATCGTATGTGAACTTTGAACAGATGACGGTTAAAGCACTGAACAGCTATTATGCAAGATGCCTGGTCATTGATGATAACTCCCACCACCTGAACATCAGGCACAACCGTCTTGAGGCTTCAATCAATACCAATGGCGATGCTGACCTGATCTATAGCAGCTCATCGAATGACGAATTCATAAGGATACATAACAATCACCTGAACGGAGGCCGGTATGGTATTTTACTCTATGGTCAAAGTTCTTCTTTCTCCCTTAGAGAGCGTGGAAATATCATTGTCGATAATGTATTTACGAGCCAGCGATTCGGTGCCTTGCAGGTTTCAAATCAGAACGGTATCCGGATCAGCGGCAACAGGATCAGCGCACTTAATTCCGGTAATTCATTTACCGGTATCGCGCTTTATTATTGCCATGACACCACGAATGTTCTGGCCAACCAAATTACGGATATTTCGTCAGGAGGCACCGGTACAGGAATTTACTTCTCAAGGGTTCAGCGAACATCCGCATATTACCCGCTGGTGGCAAATAATGTCATATCACTGGGCGGTAACTATGCAAATGGTATACGGATCTATGATTGCAGTGAATTGAAAGTGTTCTATAACAGTGTCAATGTTTATGGTACTGCAGCAGGAACGAAATATGCAGCATTACTGCAATATTCCAGCGGCATCCAATTGATCAACAACATACTTTCCAGTCCGGGCGGAGGATATGCGATCTACAATTCGGATAACCAGCTTAACCTGGCCATTTCCAATTACAACGATCTTTATACGTCAGGTGCCAACCTCTGCTATTTCAATGGCAACAATTACAGCACGCTGAATGCATGGACAGCCGCAGTTTCACGAGATGCCCAGTCCATTTCTGTCAACCCGAATTTTGTTTCCAATACCAATTTACATGCCTACATCTCCTCCCTGGACGGGAAGGCACTCCCACTTTCACTGGTTGTCAGGGATTTTGAAGGCGATCAACGGGATACCATTGCTCCTGATATCGGGGCCGATGAATTCAACAGTTTACCGAATAATATTGGAATTTCCGCGGTTCACTTTCCGGTCGACGGTTGTGAACTGGATTCTGCCGTGGTACAGATCGATGTTTTCAACTACGGAAGTTTACCTCAAACCGGATTTGACTTGGTTTATAGGATGAATGCAGGTTCGGCGGTAACCCAGAATTTCGGCACTACTGATACGCTCGGCCCGGGAATGAGCGCGCTTTTCACATTCAACAAGAAACAAGCGGTCTTGACCGGCAATACTTACCAATTTACCATCTATACGGATCTTTCAACTGATCAGGATCGTACGACCGACACGGTTACGCGTAGCATCTCCAATTACAGCGAGCCGGACACGGTTCGAAACATGATCCCGGTGGATAGTGCCATTAACCAGGATTTCCCACTGACGTTGTCGTGGTCGCCGGTTTCCGGTGCGACCAACTATGATGTCTACGTTTGGCAGGATGGCTCATCGCGTCCCGCCACTCCCTTGCGATCCGGTCTTGTTTCTATCAGTACGACGATCAATCAGAATGAATTGATCGTCCTTTACGGCAAATCGTATAAATGGCAGGTAAGGGCTTACAACACGTATTGTCAAGTTTGGAGCCCGCAGAACCTGTTTACGGTCAAGGAGTTGCCTGATTTGACAGTTTCATCCATCTCTGCACCGGCGTCTGCTTTCTCCGGTTCGGATATAACCGTCGGATGGACCGTCCAAAATGACAGCACCGGGGTGACAGGGTCTACCCAATGGTATGACTTCATTTATCTGTCCGCTGATTCCACGTTCGACGCATCCGATGTATATGTCGGACATGAGCTGAATAAAACAGCGCTGGGTCAGGGACAATCCTACTCGAATACCAAAACAATTGGCATTCCGAATGGGTATATCGGAACCAGATATATTATCATCAGTACGGATCATTACAACCAATTGAATGAAAAGGATAATTCGAACAACCGGCGCGCCAGGTCGATCCCGATCTCACTAACACCGCCACCCGATCTTGAGGTTACGTCCATCATCAAACCGATACAGGCTTATTCTGGAACAACGATAAGCGTGCAATGGACCATCACAAATAATGGAACCGGCGGTTCGGTTAGCAGCAAATGGTACGACAGGGTATACCTGTCGACCGATAGCAGCACCGGAGGAAATGCGATCCACTTGGGAACCAAGCTCCATTCAGGGCTGCTTGCAAAAGACAGTTCCTATTCCGCTTCCCTCAGTGCAACGATACCTGTAAATTATTCAGGGAAATATTATGTGATCGTCCGGACGGATTTATATGACCAGGTGTATGAACATGCATCCGAAGGCAATAACGTCCGGGCAAGCGATAGCATTAAGGTTATACTCGCCCCGCCACCGGATTTCATGGCAACCTCCCTGGTTCACAAGGATTCAGCCAGCAACAGGACATGGGTTACAATTAACTATGCGATCGAGAACAACGGGGTAGGGGATAATTACAACAAGGTTTGGTATGACCGCATTTATATTAGTCATAAAAATACCTTTAACAAGGACTCGTCCATTACATTGAAGAACATGTACCGGAATGGAACCATTTCTGGTTTTGGCTCCAAGCGGTATAATGAGAATGTACTTATACCGTCCACCCTGAACGGAATGTACTACTTCTATGTTGAGACAGATATATATAACCACATCTATGAATACGATAAGGAGAACAACAACGTAAGTGGTGCATCACCGATCAAGGTGATCAGTCCGGACCTGGTGGTCCGAAACATCCTGCTTCCTGTATCGGATTCATCCGGCAAAACTATTGCGGTCACATATAATGTGTGCAACGACGGAACGGGCGACCTGGTGAATTCCTATCTCGAGGACAGTTTTTATATTTCACCGGACAGCACCCTCTATGCAGGGGCCACCCGACTTGGAACTATTGCATCGTATACCAGCATCCCGGGAGGGGATTCCATTGAACGTACGGCTTATTTGACCATACCCAACGGAACCAGCGGGAAGCAATACATCCATGTGATCACGGACCGGCCGGCACGAATTTATGAAGCCGGAAAGGATAACAACAATAACGACACCGCATCGATGGACGTTGTGCTTACACCATGGCCGGATCTTGTAACAGACAGTCTTTATACCCCAGCGGATTCAATATCCTCCGGGGATACCATGTCGGTACATTTTACAGTGAGGAACGACGGTATCGGTGTGGCACGGAGCGGTCATAGCGATGTGATTTATTTATCGCTGGACACTGTACTGGGGCCGAACGACACCAAACTGGAGACCTATGTGTATGCTGATACCCTTGGTGTGGATTCCACCTATTCAGGGGTTGTGGATGTGATCATTCCAAAAAACACATCACTTGGCACGTATTATCTGATCCTTAAGGTGGATGCAAATAACAACCTCTACGAGCATCAGCGCGAGAACAACAACGTAACTTTCAGTGACAGCATCTTCGTGAAGGGCTATCCACCGATCGACCTGGTAGCAGGATGTCTGTATGGTCCCGATACGGTGCTTTCGGGAAGCAAGTATTCGTACAACTGGCAAGTCACGAATAAAGGAGACGCGGTTACACCTGTTTCTTACTGGACTGATTACATCTATCTTTCAACAGACACCATACTCGATTATACGGATCCTGCTATCGGGCAACTGATAATCAATGAGATCCTGGATACCAATGAAAGTTATCAGTCGCAATTTTCCGTAACGATTCCCAATGGCATACAGGGGGATTACTACCTGTTCCTGTACACCGACGGAACGGACCGGAACAATGATGTGGACAAGTCCAATAATGCACGAATTCTCTGTGACCAGAATGATGACCCTGTGTTGATCAGGATCAACCTCGCACCGACATCCGACCTGGAAGTAACCTCCCTCAGTGTGCCGACTTCTGTTACGGCGGGTCAACCATTCAAGGTTTACTATACGGTCGAGAACAACGGATCAGTTAAAACGTCTTCCGGCAGCTGGGCTGACCGGCTCTACCTTTCCGCTGATTTCAATATCAATTACAGCGATTATATCCTTGGGACCAAAACCCACCTTAATGCGATTGGCGTGAATGAAAGTTATACCGATTCGATGGAGGTAACGGTACCGGTGAATTTTGCCGGCAACTATGTAGTCATTTTCAAAACGGATGCCAATAATGTCGAATATGAGCACAACGGCGAGAACAATAATACAGATGCAGGGGCGACCCTGGTGTCACAGGCGCCACCGGCAGATCTGGTTGTTGCAGAAGTGACCACATCGGACAGTGTGGGTACCGGGGACCAGATGCTGGTATCCTGGACCATAAGGAACGATGGCTCCAATGCGGCCTCAGGTTGGATGAGGGATCACCTGTACCTCTCCGAAGATACCATATGGGACGGGTCGGACATACTCATTGGCAGTAAGGATCGCTCGATCAATATTATTCCGAGCGGGACAAGCAGTCAAAGTATTGCTGTAGAAATTTCCGGCGTGACCCTGGGTACGTATTATGTGATCGTTCGAACCGACATCAAGAACAATATCAATGAAAGCAATGATGATAACAACGCCGGATCCAGTGATTCCCTGAAAGTCAGTGTTCCAGAACTTCCATTGAATGTATGGACGAAGGATACCATTGTGAACGGGGATGAGATCGGTTACAGGATCGAGATCCCGAATCAGCTGGCGGACGAATCCATGCTGATAGAATTGAAAGCGGATTCGGTGAACGGCAGTAACGAGATCTTCCTGAAATATGGACAAATGGCCACCGGGGCAAACAACGATTATACCTATTCGGACCCCTTCTCCGGCAACCAGGAGATCACTGTTCCTTTACTTGATGAAGGCACTTATTATCTGCTCATCCGGGGATCATCCATGTCCGGTTCACAGCCCGCACTGATCAGGCCGAGAATACTGGACTTCGAAATTCGTTCTGTGGATGCAGATGAGGGCGGAAACAATGGAAAAGTGACGGTCCTGGTCGAGGGATCTAAATTTGATTCTTCCACCATTTTCCACCTGACCTCCAACCTGGATACCATTACTTCGGATACCGCCTATTATGTGGATCCGACACTGATGTATGCCACATTTGATCTTGAGGCACGCAGGACCGGCACCTACAGTCTGGTCGCCGAAAAAGAATCCGGAGAAACGGCCATCAAGAATAACTGTTTCAAAGTGGTGCCCGGCATACCGGCCGATCTACATATCAATGTACGAAAGCCCTCGGGTGCAAGGACCAACCGGGTGGTGGCCATGATCGTGGAGATAACAAACAACGGCAATACGGATATCAGCAACAAGGAGCTGACCCTGAACAGTCCGATAGGAGCGCCGGTATCCTTTGATGTAGAAGGGCTGGATGATGACCTGGATGTGCTCATTCTCCAGGTCGAGGAAGAGAACGGCCCGCCAGGTATACTCAGGGCAGGAGGTTCCACCAGTATGGTCATCTATACTTACACCTCTTCCGCGCTTGGTTTTAACATTATTATTCCTGATTTAAATGATTAATAAAATGAAAAAGTCATTCACTATAGTTTTTATATTTCTATTAATTGGGGGTAATGGCAGGGCTCAGTCAACGGAAACCGTGCAATCAAAGCTGATCACTGTTAAGACGAGCCAATGGGAAAAACCGGACTCTTACCCTTTGCTGGATGAAAAAGCGATTCAGGTCGGCACATATTCAGTAAAAATTTTACCGGACCATAATTTCCGGTATGTTGTGGAATACAATGGACAAACCATTGAAGTTGATGCGCTCACTTCAATCGGGATCATCCCGGAAGCCAATCGCATTGTTACCTGGGGGTCGGGACTTGAGGTGCACTTCGAATATACCATGTCCTATAAGATCTATGATCTGTCCGGGACCCTCATCAAATCGGGAATCCAGGTCAATAGTGCTCCATACAGGGCTACTATCACCGCCGAAGGTGGCCTGGTATACGCCGCAAGAACAACAGCGGACCTGAACGATACAACACTTTACCTCCATAAGATTGACCGGAACGGAGAGGTTCTCTGGGTCCGGGACCTGGGAATTCGTTATCCCCAGGAAATCGCCGTTTCAGGGTTCAATGGAGACATTGCTCTGATGGAGAAGGACTGGGTGAACAGTAATTCAGAGATCAGGATATATGATGATCAGGGAACGCATCTGACCACTCTCGACAGGGAAGTAGTTTCAGCCATTGAATTTGTGGACGAAAATCAGATCGCCGTATCTGGAAGCAAATCCTGGTATGTGTACGATTATTCGGAGGGCACAGTTCAATCCATTGTTAAGGGAAGTATTCATGGCAATGTAATGTCTATGCATCCTTTCATCAAGCTCAATGATGATCTAATTGCTGTGGCCCATCTCTGGAGCGAAAAACTCCTGGCCGGTTATCAGGTGGATATCTATAATTTGGGAAATGGAGCTCTTGTTCACACCATTTTTGTTTCCAGGAACACTTATTCCCGGCGGACATACCGGTGCCTGATCTACGAAAACGAATCCGGCGTGTTGACCGTTCGGGCAGGAAAGCAGGAAATAACCTATTTGTTAACCATAACTAAATGATCCTTATCATGAAAATAGAAGTGAAAAAGATGCTGCTTAGGACAGGCCTCACCATTTTGATTTTCAGCGGACTAATCGTGAGTTCTAGCGCTCAGAAAATGAAGTATGTATTTCCGCTTGAAGAGGCAGCCGGTTTGCAAATGTCGGTGCGTTGGGATACAGTTGCAGGCGCAACCGCTTATGCCATCCGTGACAATACGAATGGCGGGGCATTCTCAGCCTGGGATAGTATAGGGAATTATAAATCAATAAAATATACCAGCGGTATTAACAGGAATGAAAAATACTGCTTTCAAATCAGGGCCTTTAAAGGGGGAAGCTGGCAGCCGCCTGGCGATTCGATCTGTAACATGCATGGCCCCAATATTTGGCCTGTATCCACAAGTCCGGCCAACTGCAACAGCGAAGCGGTCGATCTTTTAAATGGGTTTGGCGATCCGTTGGACATCACCGGTGTTTATCTTCATTCGGGATGTGATATCAACGGGATCAATGGCATTGGCAATGAATGTATAAAAGCACCCATGGGGAGTATTATTAATGCTATGAGCAGTACCTACAACGGTGTCAATCTTTATGTGGATATCGAAGTAAGAAGACGGGCAGAAAGCAGACTTATTCGGTTCAATCACGTAGACAGTATTGATCTGGAGGTTTTGACCGGAAAAAGCGTGGAACATGGACAAAAGCTAGCACAAATTGATGACCGTCCGGCATTTCCTTCCGGGGGTTTATGGACGATTCTGACGTCACATACCCACTTTCATTACTTTGGATTTGGCAATTTCTGGGGTACTACGCGACCTCCCTATACGTTCTTTGATAGTATGAAGTACCGGGATCCGATGCAGGTCAGACCCCAGGTTATGAACCGGAACGGGGGAAACGATTCAATAGAATTTGGAAAGGGTCCGGATAAAACAGAGTATTTCACAAAGGACACTGTATTTCATGAAGTTGACATTTATGTGGAAGCTGTGGACCGGCAGTCAAGGGATATCCCGTGGGTTAATCCAAAGGAAGCCGGATATTATATCCAGCGGTTTGAAGACGGAAACTGGAAAGACAAGGTGCAGACTTCGGCAAAACCGTACAAGCTTTATGACAATAAGAATTTCTACAATTCACACTCAAATACCCGGGGGACAAATGCCAATATGACCCTTCTGCATATCCTTATGGATACATTGGATGCAAAACACAATACCAGATGGCCCTCATACGTATGGGACAGCCATAATAACTGGTGTCTGACCAATACGAAGGATACAACGGGCAGCAGGGCAACTATGGAT
>DJML01000080.1 GCA_002436505.1 Bacteroidetes bacterium UBA6491
TTGTCCCATGCACCACCGGCATTGTTCTGAAAAATCGCCCACATTACCCCTGATACAGCTACACCTGCCATATATGCACCCAATGCCTCTGGTCCCATGATAAATCCGATAATGATCGGAGTTACTATGGTAATGGCTCCGGGCAACATCATCTCCTTAAGCGCTGCCTTGGTTGAAATATCAACGCACTTGCCGTATTCAGGCTTGCCAGTGCCCTCTAAAATTCCTGGGATTTCACGGAATTGTCTCCTAACCTCTTTCACCATTTCCATCGCTGCTTTTCCTACGGAATTCATCGCTAACGCTGAGAATACCACAGGTATCATGCCACCAATAAACAATGCAGCTAGGACTTTAGCCTTGTATATATTTATTCCGTCAATACCAGTAAAGGTCACATATGCTGCAAATAGAGCAAGTGCAGTAAGTGCCGCTGAAGCAATGGCAAATCCTTTACCAATTGCAGCTGTTGTATTTCCAACAGAATCAAGGATGTCAGTTCTTTCACGAACCTCATCAGGCAATTCACTCATTTCAGCGATACCACCTGCATTGTCCGCGATCGGTCCAAACGCATCTATCGCCAGCTGCATAGCAGTAGTGGCCATCATTGCTGATGCTGCAATGGCCACACCATAGAAACCGGCAAGTGCATATGCTCCCCATATGGCCCCTGCAAAAAGAATAACCGGAGCAAAAGTCGATATCATTCCTGTCGCAAGACCGGCTATAATGTTAGTAGCCGCCCCTGTTGAGGACTTCTGAACAATATTCAGAACAGGACGTTTGCCCAATCCAGTATAGAATTCAGTAAAATATGAAATTAATCCTCCAACGGTCAAACCTACCAGGATGGCATAAAATACACGCATTGAAGCTATATCCTTTTCTCCTTCTCCGAAGAATTTCATGTGAAGTGTTTCAGGAAGCATCCACTGGATAATGAAAAATGACGCAATTGCTGTAAGTATGATCGCAGACCAGTTGCCAAGATTCAATGCATTTTGAACCTCCTGTTCTTTCGCATCGTTACTTTTTATTCTAATGAACCAGGTGCCAATAATTGAAAACAGAATGCCCATGCCTGCGATAAGTACTGGAAGCAGAATTGGCCCCATATTTCCAAATGCATCCGCAAACGGAGCGTCTGCAGACATGTCCTTTATCACATAATTACCCAACACCATGGATGCAAGTACTGTTGCAACGTAAGAACCAAACAGATCGGCTCCCATTCCTGCAACATCACCTACGTTGTCACCTACGTTATCAGCTATTGTCGCCGGATTCCTCGGATCATCCTCCGGTATTCCCGCCTCAACTTTACCCACAAGATCCGCTCCAACATCAGCTGCTTTGGTATAAATACCTCCGCCTACACGAGCGAACAGAGCAATACTTTCTGCTCCAAGAGAGAAACCAGCAAGGGCTTCGAGGACCTTTGTCATCTCAGAATAGAAACTGCCTTCTCCGGTCACAAACCATGAAACAAGTATGAATAGCAAAGTACTTAATCCGAAAACCGCAAGACCTGCTACACCAAGTCCCATCACGGTTCCACCCGAAAAAGCAACTTTCAGTGCCTGAGGCAAACTGGTTCTCGCTGCCTGAGTTGTTCTCACATTGGCCGCTGTTGCGATCCTCATTCCAATATTCCCTGCTAAAGCTGAAAAGAATGCTCCAATGATAAAGGCAATTACAATAAACCAGTGTGTGGTTTCAACTAATGATGAAACAATACCCAGTAATATGCTCGCTATTACCACAAAGATTCCAAGAATCCTGTATTCTGCTGCAAGAAAGGCTAAAGCACCATCTTTAATATGGGCTGCTATAGTAGCCATTTTGTCCTCGCCTGCATTTTGTTTCTTTACCCATGCGGATTTAACGATCATCACAAGGATACCAATCAAACCAAAGATCGGAAGAATATAGATCAAGTTTTCGCTCATCTTGTTGTTAGAATTTTAAAGTGCGCGAAATTACAATTTTGTGGTATAGATACCATAATTATAACGTAAGGTTTTCAACGCGGTGTAATAATAGAATAGACACATGTGGTCACAAAATTTCTGAAGAATGGCAATAAGCTAAATATGGCCAACTGTCTGAACGGCTTGATACCGAACTTGTATTTGTAAACTGGATTGAACAAATACCATTTCTTTAAAACCTGAACATATCCGGTTTTATCAACCAGTCTTTCGAATCTTTCAATGGATATACCGGTGTCTTTAATTTCAATCAGGTCTGAACATGTGCGTTCGGTCTCCCCTAAAAGCCTCAAAATTCCTTTATACAACCATTTTGGTAATATGTGGTAATAAGGCATCACTGCAGCGAGTTTGTTCTTACATATCTGCTGATGTCCGCCGAAAGGCATGTACCAAGGGGGAAATCCGAAAAAGATCTTACCCCTGGGGGCTAAGAATTCTTTGAGTCGTATCAGTACACGCTCCTGGTCATGGATGTGCTCAATGACATCCTTTAATATTATAAGATCAAATTTACTGTCGAGTGACTCAGGGTCTATATCATAGATGTCCTTCGCGATAAACCTTATCTTGCCAGCATCGACCGCTTCTTTCATTAGCTTCTCGGCCACCTTCACCCGGCCCGGACTTAACTCAATGCCGGTACAATTGTGGCCCAGATCTACGAAAGCCTTCAATACCCCAGCTTCGCCACTACCGATCTCAAGGACATTCAGTTTTCTGTTCTTCAGATCGATGACTTTGCTGATGAATGGGATCACGTGCTCAACGGTCACCTTTGTTGTTAAGTTGAAATATGTCTCCTTATCCTTGTGAAATTCGAACATGGCTGCAATTTTAACACGTATTTTATGGATAATCAGGATATTCAGGATTAATTTTTTAACCCTTTTAAAGGATGATCCCCCCTCTTGAATTACTATGAAATGAAGAAGTGTCAAATAAGATCACCAGGTACGGACCAAAAAAAACAGTGAATATGAAACATCTGATCTTTTTTCACTCCCATCCGATAAATCGGTGATCAAAATTATCGGTGATTAAGGTATCTTTGCGCCCCGATGGAAAACATACGTAATTTCTGCATCATCGCCCATATCGATCATGGCAAAAGCACTTTAGCTGACCGACTGCTGCAGGTAACAAATACTGTAAGCGAAAGAGATCTTAAGGAGCAGACCCTTGACGACATGGACCTTGAACGCGAACGTGGCATTACCATTAAATCGCATGCGATTCAAATGTCTTATACTGAAGAAGGGGTGGAATACACCCTTAATCTGATAGATACCCCGGGACACGTAGATTTTTCGTATGAAGTTTCAAGATCCATCGCTGCGTGTGAAGGCGCACTGTTGATCGTCGATGCATCTCAGGGAATTCAGGCACAGACGATCTCTAACCTTTACCTGGCACTGGACCATAACCTGGTCATAATACCGGTCATGAATAAAATGGACCTGCCCGGAGCCATGCCGGAAGAGGTTCAGGATCAGATAATGGACCTTATATTATGTGATGAGGAAGATATTATAAGGGCAAGCGGGAAGACTGGAGAAGGCGTAGATAAGATTCTTGAGGCTATTATTAAGAGAGTTCCTCCGCCCAAAGGAAATCCTGAAGCACCATTAAAAGCTCTGATCTTTGATTCTGTATTCAATTCTTTCAGAGGGATCATAGCTTATTTTAAGGTTATTGACGGAGAGATCAGAAAGAACGACAAGGTTAAGTTCATTCATACCAAAAAAGAATATATCGCTGATGAAGTGGGTGTACTTAAGCTTACTCAATTGCCTAAGCCTGTCATTAAAACGGGTGATGTCGGTTATATTATCTCCGGGATTAAAGAAGCCAACGAGGTAAAGGTCGGTGATACAATAACGCATGTCAGCAGACCTACTTCTGAAGCCGTAAAAGGATTCGAGGATGTAAAACCGATGGTTTTCGCAGGCATTTACCCTGTGGATACCGATGATTTTGAGGAACTGAGAGAGGCAATGGCCAAGCTGCAGCTAAATGATGCATCTCTTGTATTTGAACCCGAATCTTCAGCTGCCCTGGGCTTTGGTTTCCGATGCGGATTCCTTGGAATGCTGCATATGGAGATCATTCAGGAAAGACTGGAAAGAGAATTCGGTATGACAGTGATCACCACTGTGCCTAACGTATCCTACATTGCTTATACGAAAGGTGGAACAACAATGGTGGTGAATAATCCGACCGATCTGCCTGACCCTGTTAACATTGATTATGTGGAAGAACCATTTATCAATGCACAGATCATTACATCCGATGAGTACGTCGGAGCGATAATGGGATTATGCATGGACAAAAGGGGCATTCTGAAAAACCAGGTATATCTGACCACCAATCGTGTTGAACTTGCATTCGAAATGCCGATGGCAGAAGTGGTTTTTGACTTTTATGATAAACTTAAATCAATAAGCCGTGGGTATGCCAGCTTTGACTACCACCCGATTGAATACAGGCAGTCACATCTGGTTAAGTTAGACATTATGCTGAACACCAAACCCGTGGACGCATTGTCAGCAATCATTCACAGGGATAAGGCTTATGATTATGGTAAAAAGATCTGCTTAAAACTTAAGGAGCTAATTCCTAAGCAGCAGTTCGAAATAGCCATTCAAGCAGGCATTGGAGCCAAGATCATCGCAAGAGAAACGATCAAAGCGATGCGTAAGGATGTTACTGCCAAATGTTATGGTGGAGATATAACGCGTAAAAGGAAACTTCTTGAGAAACAGAAAGCCGGTAAAAAGCGTATGCGACAGGTAGGTAATGTCGAAATCCCACAAAGTGCATTTATGGCTGTTCTAAAGATCAACGATTAATTTCGATAAAATGCCATCAGTGTTTGACAGGCGGTTGCCCGCATTCAAACATTCATTCTATCTTTGAGGTCTATAATATTATGACTTTTAAGATCTCTGCAATTTTGCTCTTCTTGGTTCTATCAGCTTCCGCTTTTGCCGTTTCCGATAATAATACAGTCGCGTTGTCACAGAACTTTATTGAAAAACTTCATTTACATCAGAACACGCAAAGCATTGAAGATGAAATAGGTACTCTAGAACATGATTTTTTTAAAAAGATTGAACACAGTACAGAAAAGCACATATTCTGGATCAATCTTTACAATGGTTTTACGCTTAAATCTATCCGTGAGAACCCAAATTTACTGGACAACATGAGCTTTCGAGCAGAAAGAAAATTTTTAGTGGCCGGCCAAAAGGTAAGCCTGGATGATATTGAGTTTCTGTTCCTTAACCGCGGTAAAAAGTCAAATGGAGAGAATAAATTTTTTGTGAGAAAGAAATTTAAGTCCTGGATGGTTCCTGAACCCAATAAGGATATTTTTTATGTACTTTATCGCGGTTATAAAGAAAGCCCACCTGTTTCCTATTTCGTTCGCGACAACTTCAATGGAATGGTTGTTTGGATGAAAAGGATCTTTTACGAGAACCAGGTGATGGTCGGACGTGGTTCATGCATGGCACCGCAATACATGAAGAACTACATTCCCATATACTTTAAGAATGAAGATTCACTAAGATCTGAAATAATAAAGAACACATTTTGTGAAAATAAAGTGATCACTTACTCTAAAACAATGACACCCGACGGTTCACATTTTTATCCAAGAATACTGCGTTGAAAGAATTTAAAGCAATAGTAGGTTTTATATTACTCGCCCTTTCGGTACTGCTATTTTACCAATTTGGCTTAAATGTTTGGTTTTTAGCAACTTCTGTGTCAACATTTGGCGAATTATGGATGGACCTTGGTCTATATTTAATTGCAGGCGTTCTTATCATGAGATATAGCTGGCAACTTATTTTTAGATCGCTAAGGATAAAAAAGCGATCAGGGACCCTGGATGAAGGGGAATTAATAGACAGAACACGGAAAGAATGAAGACCGTGAGCATTGATAGCATCTTTAGCAATAGATGCTTCTTTAATATATTTGACTGTTGTAAGGTTTTATTAATCAAACCAGTATTAAATTAAGATAAAATGGAAATATCAGAATTCAAGGAGAACACCTTTAACTCGATCTTTAGACATGGAAACTCGATCGTTGGCCCGATATCAATCGTATCAATTATTAATATGATGTTCTTTGGCGGTTTGATCTATTTCTTATTTGTTCAAATTTTCAATGTTGATCTGACTGCATTTGAGAACCTCAAGGAACCCATATTAGATCCTGAAGAAGCACAGCAAATGTTTATCGATATCTTCAGTAGCATCGAGGCCTTTTGGACAGCAATCGCAATTTTTTATCTGGTACTTTTCATTTTTGGGGTATGGACAGGTAACCTTATGCTAAACATTAGCAAAGCAAAACTAGAAAAGGAATCTTCTGTACTTAATGTTGCGCTCTCACGTTCTTTCGGAGGAAAACTAACACAACTGTTCATTGCCTCATTTTACATAATCGCAGGTTACATGGTGGTCACAATGGCTGCAGGAGCATTAACGCGATTACTGCCTATAAATTTTGCGATAAATATCCTTATCGCAGTGGTCGTATTTCTTTTCCTTTTAAGGACTATTGTTGTTTTTCCTGCAATTATTCATGGCAATATGAATGCCATGGATGCATTGCGGTTTAGTTTTAAGAACATTTCGATGCGGAGATCCTTTATTATTTTTATTATAGGAATCAGTGTATCAATAATGCTGGCATTCATCATGGGGATCTTCGGAGGTTTTCTGAGTATTCTTGGCAGTGCAGGTGGTATCGCGTTATTCATTTTCCTTTTGGCCTTTTATTGCTTTATCAATGCATATACGATATCAGCCCTTACAGGTTTTTATTTCCGTTTTGCCGACTTCGAACATCATGATGAAGCATCGCATCTTGTGGAATGATTTCAACTTTTAGATAATACGAATTGGCTACCTTCGCACCGCCAATTTGGTCAGTATGCAGGATCTAAGAAACATCAACCGGTTCAAAGCCTGGTTAAAATTAACCAATGCCCTTATGCCGGTCGTTTTATTGACATATATTCTGAGGAAGGTGATCGTATTTTTCATTCAGTCCTTATCCTCCGGAAAAATAAACCTTCCCCTTTTGGTTGATGACCTTACCCTCAGATCTAAAGAACTGGAAATAATCGTTGACAGCATTCTCAAACTTGAACCGGGTCAGCAATATTATTTTGGGTCACCACCGATTGATGGTATAATGCCTCATTTGGGAATGATAGCACTTCTTGCCTGGCAAATAAACATTGCAATGAAATGGGGGCAATATAAATTACTAGGTAAAAATTCCGGTCTTACTGGCATATTTACTCCGGTAATTGATCTTGGAATGATCCGTTTGTTCTTCCTGGTGGCATTACCTGTCTCTGCATTCTGGTTCTTCAACCCGATACTGGTGGACCATCCTATTGCTTATCCGTTCTCATTGTACCATTATTTCAATGCAACTTCAAACAATGCAGGCGTACTTCTAATCATCATTCCATTCATTATTCTCATAAATTCCCCGCTGATCGCTAAACTATCGGGAGCACCCGGCCTTATTGTTCATGATCGTCACAGGGTAATTGACAGCATTGCAAACAGCTTTAAATTCATATCGGTGATCACAGGATTAAAGGTCATAGGAATTTTGATCATCATCTGTGGAGCCTCATTATATATATCTGCCCCGGGGTCTGTCTTTCAGTTTCCCGTTGCAGATGCGCAATGGGCTCAATGGCTGATCAAAGGAGTTAACATATTTGCGCTGAATTTTTTATGGTCGCTGGCAATCTCTGGCATGTCATTACTTTATTATTCCAACATAAAGAAATTAGCCCTTTACAATTAATCTTTACCGGCTTCTACTTCGACCATTAGGCCTTCAGTAAGCCAGTTGGCAATGGCCTGTCGGTTATTTACTACCAGTAAACGGCGCTGATCAAAAGAATTTGTAATATTTCCAAGTTCAAGGTAAATCGTAGTTGGTCGCGATTCTCTTAACATCCAGAGATCGCGTGACTTCACGACGCCCGTGTATTCTCGGTTCTTCTGGTGTTCCCCGTATTTGCTTCTGAAGGTATTAAGAACTGAATTCGCCAGGTCCTCGCCCACTTTGCTTCCAGGATAATGATAAAAGAATACGTCTATCTTTTTGCCTGCTGTACGGGAATCAACGTGAATTACAACCACCCGCTGAAGCTTTGCGGTTTCTTTATTTTCCAGATACAACTTATTGATGATATCTGTTCGTTGCCTTAGTCTTGCAATCTGATTAAGAGGAACGTCCTGGTCAGGCCAGCATCTTTCGTCCTGATCTGGATCCAGGTAAACCTCATCGCGAATACCATCATCAGGGTCCCGTATTATCATGTAAACCTTGGCTCCATTTGCAAGCAGATTTCTTGCTGCGCGAATGCATACGTCGTATGCATATTCATCCTCGCACAATGAATGCTCTCCTTTGGAAGACATGGCTCCAGGATCTGGACCACCATGTCCACTTACCAGGTAATATACACACCCTTTTAATTTCTCGCTTATTATCTCAACATCCTCATAATCAGGGCCAAATATGGAGTACTTTTTTGTATATGGCTTAAATACAGAGGCTTCCGGAGCCTTACTATAATCGCAATAGTATTCCCTGAAAGGGACCCATAGAATGTTGTCCTTTCTGAAATCATCCTTCAGTCCTCTGGAAAACATCGTGTCATTGTAATTCTGAATGCGAAGTGCCCGGTCGTAATCAGACATTTGCATAGTGGTCCTGATAGATTTACCGTTGAATGTCAATACTTTCAACGGAAGGGAATAAGATCTGTGCAACTGCAGATAATCCCTTTCATTAAGCTGATTAAGTTCAAGAAAAGAATCTCTGTCGCAAGGATTTGAATGCAGATCGTAACGCTTTAACAACGTGTGTATCCCGTCACCTTTCTGAGGTTTTACAAGTACACCAGATGCATACGATGAACTGTAAATGAACACCCCGATTAAAAGAACAATGCTAAATTTCAGGTTTCCAACCATATTTCCCAACTAGTGGGACAAATTTAAATTCTCCATGAAACGTCCTGGTGAAATTGTTTTCAACACCTCTTTCTACTAGCATCATACGTTGAACATTTTTATCTCCAACCGGAACGACCAACTTCCCCCCTTCCTTTAATTGCAGTTCAAGCACACCAACATCCTCCGGTGATGCCGCGGTTACCAGAATTCGGTCAAACGGTGCATATTTAGGAGCCCCCCCCGTTCCGTCCCCCCATATGCAATGAGCAGCATATCCAAGTTCCGATAACTTCTTTGATGATGTTCTGTAAAGGAGCTCGTGTCTTTCAATGGTATACACTATAGCTCCTATCTGGCAAAGGACTGCTGCCTGGTAACCTGAACCGGTCCCGATCTCAAGAACACGCATTCCAGGATTTACATCCAGCAACTGTGTCTGAAAGGCCACAGTGAAGGGTTGGGATATCGTCTGATCAGCCTCTATCGGGAAAGCAGCGTCTTCATAGGCCCTCGAAATGAAATCCGAAGGGAAGAATAAATGACGAGGTACAGCATTCATCGCTTGCAGCACTTTCAGGTCATTGATCCCTTTTCTATGCAGATCGTCAACCAATCTTTTTCTCAATCCCTTAAGCTTCAGTGAGTCAGTCAAAGTGTATTTTTTTAAGTACGCTCTCGAATAAGATTATTTCGACCGCTGCAATATTAGCCATTAATTCGCAAAGAGATCAGGATGGAAGTAAACTCAAAATCACTGAATGTCGGAATCCTAGGTAAAGGGGGATATACGTCTGAAATTATCCAGCGATTCGTCGGCAAAGGGCGGTTCGGTATGTGCTGTGGGTTCAATACACACGAGCACGAGGACATTATCAAACTAAGAACTTTCGATGAACTCGAACATGCTTCTGATTGTGTTCTGATCTTTGATCCAGCTTATTCTGACTTCGAAGTCATTTCCGGAATCCTACGTTTGTCCAAGCACGTGTACCTGCAATACGATGGTTTACTTTCTTCCTCTGAGATCAGAAAACTAAGTGAACTGGCAAATGAGGCCGGCTGCATCTTTCAGTTTGGCCTTAAGCACAGATACCTGGATCTTAATATTGAACTCTTTAAACTCGGATTGAAACCACGGATCATTGAAAGCAGCAGATACAGTGTATATAATGAAAAAAGTACGCATTTATCGGTGATCGAAGACCTGATGGTACCAGACATAGATATGGCTATTACCATGGCCAACAGCAGACTTAAAAGTGTATATGCTACCGGGGTCGGAGTATTGTACAATGATCCTGACGTGGTAAATGCCCGGCTGGAATTTTACAACGGGTGTATCGCTAATTTTTCCGCAAGTAAAATAGCACAGAAAGAAGTGCATAAGATCAGGTTCTTTCAAAACAGCTCATTTTACGACGCTAATTATCTGTCTAATAAGCTTCGCATACTAAAAGGCGAAGAAACAAACGTTATAGACGAGGGCTCGGATAAAACCTTTGTATATCAAAAATTGGTAAATCCGATGGAAATTCTGGAAAAAGAACTCGATTCTTTCTACTATTGCATTACAATTGGTGCGGATTCACATTCGGGAGCTCAGGAAGTTCTCAACATTCGCGATGTGACCGACAGGATCTTTGATCAGTTGGAACGCAATTTTAAAGTTAAATGACGATTAATACATCTCCGATGAAACTGGTTTTCATCGACTTACGCCATTCAAAATGGCTAATACACCTTTTGATCATCTGGGTGAGCATATCGCTAACCTCATGTCATCTGTTCGACAAGGAGGAACCTATACCCTCTTACTTACATATTGATAAATTTGATCTGGAAGTTAAACCTGACAATTCACAAGGAAGCAATGACAATGATATTGTAGATGCATGGGTTTTCGTGGATCGGCAGCTTATTGGCGTCTTTGAACTACCAGTGACCCTACCGGTCCTTAATGCAGGGTACAAAGAGGTGATCATTTCTCCAGGAATAAAAAAGAATGGTCTGTCCGACCATCGGATCATATATCCCTTTTATACAAGTTTTGTCGATACCATTCAGTTGGATCCGGCACAGATCGATACGGTCAGACCAAAGATCGCATACAGAGAAACAGCAATTTTCTCCTGGATCGAGGACTTTGAAGATAAAAGTATATCGTTGGAACCCAGTGGAACAGGAAGAACCATTGACACCATCAGGCTTACAACTGATCCTCTTGAAGTATACAACTACGATGGTGTTAAAAATAAGGTCTCAGCAGTGGTGGATATGAAAACAGGATTCCAGGTATTTGAGGCTTCAACCATATCTCAATACGATATCCCTCAAAATGTTGAAGTGTATCTTGAAATGAATTTCAAATCTGATGTAGATGTTCAGGTCGGTTTCTATCCCCTTAACAACACCATTATAAAAGGGGTCGGTGTTCTAAGGCTTTTCCCGTCAAAGGAATGGAAAAAAACATACATTAGCCTTGGAGAAGATATTAATGCTCCTGCAAATAAAGGTTCAGACATTCGCATATTTTTTAATGCCGTTAGTAATAACCCTGAACCAGGCAGTAAGATCTATCTGGATAATTTAAAATTGGTCCACTTTTGAGTCGTAAAATATATAGAATAAGATATATTCTTGCTGACCTGTTAAGTGCAGCAGTGGCCTGGTTGTTGTTCTTTGTGTATCGGAAGGTCATCATAGAAGACGCAAGTATTGATCTGGTCTTCTCTGACCCAAATCTTTATCTCGGACTTTGCACATTACCCTTTTTCTGGGTACTCCTTTACATGGCGTACGGCATGTACAAAAACGTGTTCAGGAAATCAAGACTTAAAGAGATATCACAGGTCCTGATCGTTGCTTTCTTTGGAGTTCTGATCATATTTTTCGTCCTGATCCTTGACGATGAAGTAGTTAACTACCGTTCTTATTATCGTTCCGGCAGTGTTCTATTTACATTGCATTTTTTACTTACAGCCGCTACAAGGTTCTCTTTATCCAGTGAGATATCACGAAAGATCAAATCTCGAAAAATTGGATTTCCTACATTGCTGATCGGTTCTAACCAGAAGGCGCTTGACCTTTACAATGAACTTGAATCAAAGAAACACAGCGAAGGAAACGCATTTAAAGGTTATGTTACTGTCAACGGAGAAGATAAAAAACTGTTTGACGGGGTATTGCCCTACCTTGGCACATACATTGAACTGAACAGGCTCATTGAGGAACATCAGATCGAAGAGGTGATCATAGCCATCGAGTCTGCTGAGCACGATAAGATCAACCGGATACTTGACAAGCTGGCTGACAGCGGGGTTATCATTAAGATCATTCCTGACATGTACGACATTCTTGCAGGGAGTGTCAGAATGGGGAATATCCTGGGCGCGGTCCTGATCGAGATCAATCCGGAAATAATGCCTCCATGGCAGCGCTCCATTAAACGCGTCTTTGATATCGCATTCTCTTCAATCGCTTTGATTATTGGTTTTCCGGTTCTTTTGACAATAGGTCTGATTGTCTGGTTTGGCTCAAAAGGCCCCATATTGTTCAGGCAAGAACGAATTGGACAGGGAGGAAAGCCCTTCCATATCATTAAATTCCGGACAATGTACACAGATGCTGAATCAGCAGGGCCACAGCTTTCGAGTGAAAATGACCCAAGGATCACTGGCTTCGGCAGATTTCTGCGAAGGGTACGCCTCGACGAACTTCCGCAGTTTTATAATGTACTTGTAGGTGACATGAGCCTCGTCGGCCCGAGGCCAGAACGACAGTATTTTGTGGATCATATAGTAGCCAGGGTCCCTCATTATAAAAGATTGCACAGGGTACAACCCGGAATCACCAGCTGGGGTCAGATAAAGTATGGCTACGCTGAAAATGTGGACGAGATGATCGAAAGGATGAAATTTGACCTGCTGTACATTGAAAACATGTCTCTGGCCCTTGATTTTAAGATCCTTATCTACACGGTCATTATAATGT
This sequence comes from Bacteroidetes bacterium UBA6491, assembly GCA_002436505.1. GTDB lineage: Bacteria > Bacteroidota > Bacteroidia > NS11-12g > UBA9320 > UBA6491. The sequence goes on from DJML01000080.1 coordinate 12,998, forward strand.
TACAGGGAAGAGGTAAATAGTCCTTTCTCCCCATCTCAATCGCCTCTTTATCAGAAGGGAAGCAGTACAATGCCCATTGCTACAGTATTCATTTCCGGTCCTTCGTTCTTTCGGAATGCCGGTTCAGGATAATATTTACCGTAAAGGTTGAAATTCCCATACCCGAACTGTACCACATATCCGTACCTGTAATCTTCGAAGTTGTAGTCAGACCGGATCTTGCTCTTTTTCTTGTCCCCATTTTCTTCCCATACCTGTTTCTGATGAGAACGGAACAGATACCCAAGCTGTATACCGGCAGCAACATTAAAAGATCTTCCCTCCTTCTCAGGATCTGATTTATAATTCAACATTAAAGGAATGGTGGCATACTGTGTCACAACCTTATTCTTGTTATAATTGATGTCATCCACCAGCTCATATGTTAATTGATCTTTGTTCTCAAGCAATTTAATATCATTCGCAAAATGATAATTATTGTATTCGACCCCAAGACCGTAAACCAATCTCATCTTACCGGAAGAGCCCAGGCGCACACCTTGCTGAATTATACCCCAGTGAAAATTCACCGATCGCGATGAATTGATCTTCAATTCTTTATAATCAGAAGGCATTTGCAATTCATTGTTTGCATTTAACAAATTGTTCAACCCGATGTCCAGTACAAAAAACTTTGTCTTTACCACTTCAGGTTCCTTTTTATCCTGGAAATTCATTACAATGAGGTTGTCCAGAATCCCCCCTTTGCCATCCACACTGTCAGATCCGTTTGCACCTGATTTGAATATTGTTGTAAAGCCAGTGTCTGTTTTGACAGTCACTACTTCAATTTTCATATGTTTGCCTTCATAGGACACTGAGTCCGGCTCGTCAGTCTGTCCTGTAGCAATCATCGGAAGCATCAGCATTGCTGCTATAACTAGTCTTAAAAATGTATTTGTGGTTTTCATTTGAATATTATCTTTTTAGTTGAACATATGCATTAGTTTTGTAGGCGACACTGGTAAAAGTAACATTGAATGCCAGTGCCTCTTTCTCGTCAGCACGGGATACTTTAACCCGTGATATTTTAATTTTAGGTTCACTTAGAGGTCCCATAACTTTTGCCAATCCGTCGTTGATCACTTCTCTTAAAGAAGTTCCGTCCTTGTCATCATTCTGGAATACCAGGTCAGGAAGAATCGCTAACTCTGTATTAAAAGGTTGGATCATTGTCATTTCAGGTGGTGAATTATCAATTCCAAGTGTGTTGACGGTTTTGTAACTGAGGTCTGCAATCACAGGATCTGCCACTTTGATCACAGCAACCTGATCAGTTGATCCACCTGCATCTACTTTTACTACCCGCTGCACCTTTTTAGATTCACTTATTTCATTCTTGGCCACTGCTGTTCGATCGTAATTAACATCGTCCTCAATTCCCACGGCATCATCCACAGGCATTTCCGAAGGGACAATGGTCTCTTCAGTTTTGGTTATCTTATTGCCACTATCGTCATTCAAGAGGAATGTTTTTGCCAGCCACCAACCACCTATGAGCACCAGTGCAGCTGCTGCAGCATATTTTGCGACCGGTGTAAACATGAATATTCTTCGGCCGGTCGGACGCAAAAGCAGGTCCTTCTTCGTGAACAAAACCGGATGGTCATCTTCATGGAGCACCGATCTTTGCATGAGGTCCCATTCCTTCTTATAGAATGCATCCTTTTCTATCTGCTGCATGACCTGATGTGCATCTTCCTGGCTCAGCTCTCCCTCAAGAAGTTCAAAAAGAAGGAGTTCGTAATTTTCGCGGGTCATTTTCATAACATCACCTCCAGTCTGCTTAAATGTTCTTTTAAAAATTTTCTCGCTCTAAAAATATTGATCTTCACCTGCGATTCAGTCATTCCTGCAATCTCTCCTATGCTTTTATAATCATATCCCTCGTAATCTCTTAGCATGATCACCGTACGCTGATTTTCCGGTAGTCTGGCAACCGCTTTGTCGATCTCTTCCTTAATTCCCGTAAACTCATCAGAATAGGATTGGTTTCTTTCAGGAACATCCTCCAGTTTTACTGTTTGTTTTTGTTTGCGGATTATATCGATCATGTTGTTATATGCTACTTTGAATAAAAATGCTTTAACCGTTTTTTCGTCTACATTCTCCCTTCTTACCCATAGTTTTTCAAACGTGTTCTGGACTATATTCTCCGCCTCATACTCATCCTTCAGATTCTTTAAGATAAACCTGTACAGGGCATCGGAATAGTCTTTTACACACTGGTTATATCTATGGGATGTCATTCCTTTTCAGTAATGTTAATACGAAGTAATAAAGATAAAGTTACATGCAATTTATTTTAGTTGTCCGTATATCGTCATTTGGTTCAAAGGGATAAATGAATCCTGGTCAATCCTGAGGAGAATATCTTAATGTATCCACAGCGAAACAGATCGGGAAACAACATTTTGAACAGGGTAAAACTTGATATTCAAGACTTTGATATTCTGATTATCTTTGCGTTATGCCAGAAAAGCGTGAATGGTTTGAAGAATGGTTCGATTCCATATGGTACGACATCCTTTATGCGAATCGTAATGAAGAGGAGGCCGAGGCTTTTATGGATAAGTTAATTGCCTTTCTTAAACCGTCAGAGAATGATTCTTTTCTTGATCTAGCCTGCGGGTCCGGCAGGCATGCCATTTGCCTGGCGAAAAAGGGTTATAAAGTCACTGGGATCGACCTTAGTAAGCGAAAGATAGCCCAGGCCAAACTCAAAGGAGAAGGTCTGGTGGACTTTTTCGTTCATGACATGAGAGATCCGTTGCCGGATATGTCCTTCTCATTTATTTTGAACCTTTACACCTCTTTTGGTTATTTTGAATCCCTCAGCGACCATATAAAAGCCCTTAACGCCATTAGGGCAAGTCTTAAGCCGGGGGGTAAACTGGTCATAGATTACATGAATGCCCGATACGTAACAGGTAAACTGCCGAGCGAGTATACACGAAAAATAGGCGGAATAACATTTCAGATCAAAAAACATAAGGAAAAGAACTGTGTTATTAAGGAAATAGATATATTGGAAAAGGGCCTTCATTTTATAGAAAAAGTAAGATTGTTCACATTAGATGACTTCAGGGAAATATTGGAATCTACAGATTTTGAGATTCAGGCAATCTTTGGTGATTATAAGTTAAATCCATACGAGGACCTGGCATCAGAAAGATTAATCATAATTACTTCTTAGCAAATGCTGGAACATTTAGTACATCTGGATAAGCAGTGGTTTCTGGAGGTAGTCATGTGCCTTCGAAATCCACAAATGGACAACATAATGCCGATGCTGCGTGATAAATTCACGTGGATACCGCTTTATGTGCTGATCCTGGTGCTGATCATTCGTAAATATAAATACAAAGCTGTGTGGGTTTTGATCTTTGCAGGACTGACCATTCTGCTAGCGGACAGAATAAGTGCCGGTATAATCAAACCACTTGTTCAACGGCTAAGGCCATGCAACGACCCTTGTATTTCAGGTTTATTTGAAAATCTGGTTGACTGCGGTAGCGGCTTCAGCTTTGTTTCAAGTCACGCAACAAACCATTTTGCGCTGGCATTATTTTTTATTTCGATCTTTATTACCCGAAGCAATCGATTTACAATGGTTCCAGTCTTTATATCATGGGCAGCACTCATTTCTTTTGCCCAGGTCTATGTCGGCGTTCATTATCCATTGGATGTGATCACAGGGGCAGGTATCGGAACTTTGGTAGGATACGGAACCGGGTGGGTCAATCAGTTCGTTCTTGTATTGAGATCAGGCAAGACACTATAGATAAACTAAATCTCATCAGATTAAACGACATTTGCCGATAATAATTTAAGGTGGACTTCTGGAAATATTTTATACTGTTCTTTTTTCCGCTGGTCGGAGGTAGTTTTGGATTGTTGATCAAGAAACACAATCTGTTTCAACTGAAATTGTTTCTTGCTTTCAGTGGTGCGTTCTTGTTTTCGATCACAGCCATTAATTTATTGCCTTCAGTTTACAATGGTGCTACTTTTCAGGTAGGTTATTTTATTCTTGCAGGTTTCCTGTTGCAGATCGTAGTGGATGTGTTCAGTAAAGGTGTTGAGCACGGTCATCTTCATTTCCATGAGATCAAAAAGATCCCGTATGGGATCTTCATAGCGTTGAGCATTCACGCTTTCCTGGAAGGCATGGCCGCCGGCAGCGAGTTCTTTCATGACGAATTGCAGAGAAACCTGATTTTTGGCATTGCCCTTCACGAAATTCCAGCTGCTTTTGCCCTGATAGTGATCCTTAAGGTTTCAGAGATACATAAACGGTATCTGTACTCTTGGCTGATCATTTACGCCTTGATGGTGCCTTTGGGTGCCATATTATCGATGTCAGTAAAACCGTTACTCATTGAAAGTTTTGGGTCTGTACCAGTGGATCACATGATGAGAGGATTGCTCTCAGTGGTGATCGGAGTGTTCCTGCATATTTCCACCACCATTCTTTTCGAGAACAGCGAGGAACATAAATTCAACAGGTACAAGATCATATCTGTGGCGATTGGTGTAGCTGTTGCTCTACTTGCTGCCGGTCTTCACATGCATTGATCCGTGATTTTTAGTTTCATGTCAATATTCGCTGCCCATAATGCTACTTAGTATTTTATATTTTCGGAGCTGAGTTGCACCATTTGACAACAAAATATTGATTTCTTATAGGTTTTTGCAGAGTTTCGTTGAAAATAACAGAATGACTCCCGAATTCATCATCATCGAAGAGCGGCATGCGCCGCATATAGCCCTTATCAGATTAAACAGGCCAAAGGAACTCAATGCATTAAATCTTCAACTGATGCTTGAGATAAAACAGGCCCTTATTGATCTGGACAATGATCCAGAGGTGAGGTGCATAGTGATCACCGGAAATGAACGCGCCTTTGCAGCGGGAGCTGACATCAAGCAAATGGCAGGAAAGGGCGCTATCGATATGTTGAAGATCGATCAGTTCAGCACCTGGGATCAGATCAGAAAGACCAAAAAACCGATGATCGCAGCGGTAAGTGGATTTGCCCTTGGAGGTGGATGCGAATTAATGATGCAGTGCGACATGGTGGTGGCAAGCGAAACAGCTCAATCTGGTCAGCCCGAGATCAAGATAGGAGTTATGCCGGGTGCCGGTGGAACACAACGCCTACCTCGAGCAGTGGGTAAAGTTAAAGCCATGGAAATGGTTCTTACCGGCGAGTTCATCGATGCTGAAGAAGCGTTGAGGATCGGGTTGATCAACC
>DJML01000113.1 GCA_002436505.1 Bacteroidetes bacterium UBA6491
ACATCACGGGTGATCTTGATCTGATCATATTAGGAATGCATGCCCGGCAGGACAACCCCGAATTGATGCAGGCAATTGATCTGGGAGTAAGGGTTCTTTCGTTTCCTGAATTCGTGTATGAACAGTCCAGGGACAAAAAGCGGATCGTTATAGGCGGGAGTCACGGTAAGACCACCACCACCGCAATGATCATGCATGCGCTGAAAGTGCTGGGGGTGAGTTTTGATTACCTGGTTGGATCCCAACTCGAAGGTTTTTACACCATGGTCAGATTCTCAGATGCTGACATCATGGTAATTGAAGGAGATGAATACCTGACCTCGGCTCTGGACCGCAGGCCTAAATTTCACTGGTACCAGCCTGACATCGCTGTTCTGACCGGTATCGCATGGGACCACATCAACGTGTTCCCCACCTATGAGAATTATCTTGAACAATTCAGGATCTTTTGTAACGGCATGCATCCAGGTTCGCTGTTATTTTATTTCGATGATGATGAAGACCTGAGGTCAGTCGTACAGGATTCACCTGCAAGATGTATTCCATACCACTCGCTTCAATATTCTGGCATTGGAAATGACATCATTGTCACTTTCAATAACAGGACCTATCCGTTCCAGGTATTTGGTGAGCATAACTTCCAGAACCTGAATGCCGCATTCCTCGTTTGTTGTGAACTGGGATTTAAGGAAGATCATGTATTAGAGGCCCTTAGCACTTTTAAAGGCACGGCAAGAAGGCTGGAGACCATTCATGAAAGTGATAAACTGGTCATGATAAGGGACTTTGCTCATTCACCTTCAAAAGTAAAGGCTTCCGTATCAGCCGTCAGGAATCAGTACCCTGACAAAACCTTTGTAGCCGTATTTGAACTGCATACTTTCAGTAGCTTGAACCACAATTTCATACCGCATTATAAAGACACCCTCGCTCCAGCGGATCATGCACTTGTTTATTACAATCCTCAAGTGGTAGAACACAAAAGATTAACTGCACTTGATCCTGAATTTATACGAGATTCTTTCGGGAATGCCGAGGTATTTACGGATCAGAATATTTTAAAGGAAAGGATCAATGATTTAAAGGCAGATGACACAGTGATCCTTCTAATGAGTTCAGGAAATTTTTCCGGTATGGAGTTCAGCGTTCAGCCAACATAATGATCACTTCACTTGCTCGAAGATCAGCTCTCTAAGTTCTTCTATACCCTCGTTATTTATTGCTGAAATAAATGCCATAGGCTTATCCCCTTTAGCCATCCACATGCGTTTAAGTTCATCAATACTATAAACGGATTCATCTTCAAAAATATCCTCTGAAGTAGGCTCCGGATTGAATTTGTCAATTTTATTGTAGATCATAATGGTGGGTTTGCTGCCCGCACCAATAGAATCAAGTGTCTCATTAACAACATCGATCTGGTCCATAAAAGCCGAATGCGAAATATCAACAACATGTAATAGCAGATCGGCGTCTATCACCTCGTCGAGGGTAGATTTAAAACTTTCGATAAGCTGATGCGGCAGTTTGCGGATAAATCCAACGGTATCTGAAAGAAGAATTATTTTAGGCAACTGATCAAAATGTTTTTGGCTTGTGATCGCCACTTTTCTGACCGTAGAATCAAGGGTTGCAAAAAGTTTATTCTCCGCAAGAACATCAGCTTTGCTTAACAGGTTCATTATGGTCGACTTACCAACATTCGTATAACCAACCAGGGCTACACTGAATTTTCCGGTCCTGTTCTTTCTTTGCGTGTGACTCTGGACATCAATATCCTTGAGTTTTTTCTTCAGACGTGATATTTTATCCCTGATAACCCTTCTGTCCGTCTCAATTTCCTTTTCACCCGGACCTTTCATACCGATTCCTCCCCGCTGCTTCTCAAGGTGAGTCCATAATTTCGTCAAACGGGGCAACAGGTATTCACTTTGTGCAAGTTCAACCTGTGTTCTGGCCCTGGCTGTTTTAGCATTTTTTGCAAAGATGTCAAGAATCAGGGCACTCCTGTCAATGATCTTACATTTCAGTTCCCTCTCAAGATTCCTGATCTGGGAGGCAGAAAGTTCATCATCAAAAATGGCCATATCCACATCGTGCTCCCTTACAAAACTCTTTATTGTTTCCAGTTTACCGGACCCCACATAAGTTGTAGGATTGGGTGTATCCATTCGCTGAATAAAAGTCTTTATCGTATCTGCTCCTGCAGTTGTTGCCAGAAATTCAAGTTCATCCAGGTACTCCCTGGTCTGCTCTTCAGACTGGCCTTGACCTTCTACCGCCACCAGTACGGCCTTTTCAATTTCTACTTCCGATGTGAACGTCTTTGCCTGCAATTTTTAACTTTGTTTGATGGTACTAAATCTAATAGATTAATAGTTTGTATAGTGGGTACAAAAATCAGCAAATTTTAGCTATGCGGATACTTTTGGTTCTTTTATTGCTTCCATTTTACGGATACGGCCAGCAGATGGAATGGTCGAACAGCAGAAAACTGAAAGGCACCTCTGTTTTCACCAAGGTCCTTGGCGAGAACAACCATGGCATCTTTTTGCTTAGACACAAGACTTCTATTTTCAGCAAACAAATAATATTTGAGAAGTATAAAACCCATCTTGGACTTGAATCTTCCAGAAGCATATCGCTGAACAGAAAACGTCTGGTATCCTCTAGTGTCAATGATCAGGGTGTTGTATTGTTTACCACCAATTACAATAAAACAACTTCATTAAATGAACTATACGGGTACTATCTGGACAGTGATCTTCAGGATCTGACGATCCCCAAAGTGCTAGATGCTTCACCGATAATAGACTTTTACGACCGGGGAGATTTCACCATACGGTATTCGGTAAATAATAAAAGGATCCTGGTATTTCACACTGAAAGAACGAACAACAAAAAGTTAATTATCAATCTGGGTATATTCACCACTGAACTTGAAAACATCCGCAGCAAGCAGATAGAACTCCCGTACGATTATGACAGGACCGTAATCCGTGATCTTATGATCGATGATTCAGGAAATGTGTTCATGCTTATTGTCAATCACAAAGAAATAAGTCGCAGATCTGAAAACCGGGAGATAATCAACGGTCTTTTTTTTTATAACCCTGCTGATGATAAGATAACAGACTATAGTTTGAATGACGGCACAGTTTTCCTTATAAATCCTCGCTTAAGTATCGATCGTAAGTTCAATAAGATCAACGTTACAGCCTTTTACTCCAATAACTCTTTCAACTCTTTCACGGGGGTATATAAATTCACTTTACCATATGACAGCAATCAAAAGGTATCCATGCATTTTGAGGAACTTTCAGACGATCTTATCAGTTCACTTATAGGTAAGGTCAGGATGGAAAAAGGTATTGAAGTATCCGATTTCCAGATCACGACAACAGTTCCAACTTCAGACGGGGGAATCATCCTTGTTGCAGAAAGGACATCGGTGTCTTCGGATGAGGATATTCTGATAATAAGTGGAGTAGCACAGACAACCACAAGGAATATTTACAATTACGATGATGTACTTGTCCTGGCTCTGGATACAGAGGGGCGGGTAAACTGGCACCATGTGATCAACAAGAACCAAAGTTCCATGAATGACGGCGGTTATTTTGGATCGATAATAGTTGGGGTTACACCCTCCAACATACATATCATCTATAACGACAAATTAAGAGGGAATGGAGACATCATGCAATATTCAATTGACGGCACGGGAGAGATCACCAGTAAGATCCTTGTTAAATCAGAGCGGAATTTTATTTCTGTTATTCCTTCAGAAGCCCGGCAGATAGGAGCAAATGAGCTATTATTGCCAACGATGAGGGATAAGAAATTCGCCTTGTTAAAATTGATCTACGATAAATAGTGGTTAAGCTTATCAGAAATAACAATGCAATTGGGTATTTGCTGCTTATGATCATACTGGCAGCGACCAAATTCGTAATGTACAGTGCTCCTGTTCTTGCCGGGAAAGAAGTTCCTTTTCTTTTTAAGGTAAGTTCTATTTCATTTGACTTGGCCATATCTGAATCATTTCAAAAAACGCTGGTGATCACATTGCTGATAATTCAGGGTTTCCTGCTACAATGGGTGATCGTCAGGCATCGATTCATTGAAAAGGGCAATGCCATTGTTCCGTTCCTTTATGTTTTCAGTGCTTTGATCTTACCAGATCATTTTTATTTCAACGATGGCCTTTGGATAAATTTTGTGATCATCTACCTTGTTAATATCGTGCTGGGCGCATACGATAAGGAGGGATTAAAAGATAAAGCTTTCCTGAACATTGGTTCTTTCGTCACACTTGCCGTTCTGATCTTACCTTCTACCTGGGTGCTTTTACCATACATACTAATTGCCCTGAGTTTATTTGTGGTAATAAAAGATCGTCAGATATGGCTGGTATTGCTTTCATCGATCATGATGATCGTGCTAATATTCTCGATCATTTATTTAACAGGAAAACTAGATCCATCTGCATGGGGTCACACGATACTTCCATCAATGCCCTCCCTCGAAACCATGGCCATCGGGCCATCAATTACCCTGATCATAATGCTGGTTATCGGTATGATCGGCGTTATGGCCTCCTTGTCGATGCTACAGTTGAGGGCCAATAAGATCAGGAACCAGTTCTGGTCATTTGTTTTACTATATCTGATGGCTATGTTGGCTGTTTTTCTATACCCTGACACGCGTTATTTCAGTTTCCAGCTTCTTGTGATCCCGTTTACAGCAATACTGTCATTTGTTGTTCTCAACAGCAAGCTTCGGTGGTTCTATGAAGGATTATTTATTCTGGCAGTCTGGAGTTTATATATTGTCAGCGTTGGATACCTTTCGTATTAGTACAAAATAATCCTGCATTTTTTTTCATATAAATTCTATGTATCTGATGAAAGTCATCAATTCACAAATAGGATATTATTTATAAAAATTCAGCATTTTTGTTAACTCATAAGATTAAAAAGGGAAAAGCGATGAACGAAGAATTGAAAATGGTATTTGATGAGCTCGACGAATCATGTAACAAAGCACTGGGTCATGCAAAGACAGAAATAGCTAAATTAAGGGCAGGTAAGGCAATGCCAAGTATGCTTGATTCTGTACATGTTGAATATTACGGATCGGTTGTTCCTTTGAACCAGGTTTCAAACATCAATACACCTGATGCACGTACGCTTGTGGTTCAGCCATGGGAAAAGTCCCTTGTTCCTGACATCGAACGAGCCATAATTAATGCAAACCTTGGACTCAATCCTCAAAATGACGGAGAGATAGTGATCATCAACATTCCGGCTCTGACAGAGGAAAGAAGGACCAAACTTGTCAAACAGGTTCGTCATGAGGTTGAACAGGCAAAAATTGGTCTTCGTGGTGCTAGAAAAGATGCCAACGACAACATCAAATCAATGCAAAAAGATGGTTTGTCGGAAGACATGGCAAAAACAGGCGAAAGCGATGTTCAAAAAGTGATCGACGGTTTCACTGCCAGACTTGACAAGCTTGGAGATGAGAAAGAGAAAGAGATCATGACGATCTAGGATTCAAGGTCTCAGTTAAGTATCTGGGAGGTGTGATCCTTTGTATTGACCGATTTGATCACATCTGAAATTACTCCGTTCTCATCTATAATGAACGTAGTTCTCACGACACCCATGTAAGTACGTCCGTAGTTTTTTTTCTCAGCCCATACACCGTATTTATCGAGCACTTCTTTTTCTCCATCCGATAGAAGATCAAAAGGTAGATCATATTTGGCAATAAAATTGGTATGGCTCTTCGGACTGTCAGGGCTTACACCCAAAACCACATAACCAGCTTTTANNAAATCAGCGAGGTCAATCAATTTTTCGCTCTGGTTCGGTAATTTAAATCCGGGTGCTTTATCTCCCGCATTAGGCATTTGTCCCATGTCTATCTTTATTATAATTTAATTTTTCTTTCTATGATCGTTGTGTTTTTTCTTTCATCGACAACACGTACGGTCAGATTATGTTCTCCCTTTTCTATCCAATCCGGGATACGTCCTCTCAAACTACTTGATTTGGGTTCGTAATCCATTAAAATCCATTTGTCATCAATTGAAACGGTGAAATCGCCGATGCCGGATAGTTTATCGTATAGTGAAACATACAGGTTCCGACCTGACTGACTTGCCCTGACTACCGGAGCGACGGTATCTACATCAACATAAAACCGGCCAAGCTTTCTTGACCATGCCCCTACCCAGCCATTTTTATAATCTCCTCCCAAACAGCGCAAGCCTCTCGAAGACAATGACATTACCACCAATTTATCGCTGTATTTATGGTAAGCAGAATCCACTTTGATCTGAACCCGAAAATCTTTTCTTAGAGGAATTACATCTTTGTGAACATAATAATATGAAGAAGGTGCTCCCGGACGTGCTTTATCTTCCCACAGTTGGAGCTCATTGTCATAAAATACAGTGTTCGGATTAAATACTGCTCTGCAACCCGGTGTTTCCAATTCACCGCCTTTGGAAGTTATCAGACCACCATTTGGCTTGTCCAGCACCTTTGGCAACCTGTAAAATCGACGTCCGTTCTCCGTACAGATGAGCTTGAACCTGACCGTATCCCCCATTCCTTTATAGTCTCTTATCGATATTTCGACATCAGCGGTATCGCCTTCTGACAAGGATATCCATCCATCGTTCTTCGTCGAATAGAAGCGAAGCATGTTCCCATGCTCTTTGTAAAAACGCACATAATGAGTCCTGGTAGAGTTGTATGTCGGGTAGTCAATATGCAAATTGATCATCTTGGTTTCGTTGAATGCATAATTCTTGATATCGTGTTTGTATACCAACTCGCCGTCAACATACATCACTGCATCATTGATCCCAAGCTTGTTCATGTAATCGACATGATAATCGACCCAGTTAACCCCCAGACCATATTCGCCCGGAGGAACCCGCATGTAGCTATATGACCTTGGCAAGGCAGCATACCGATGTGTCCCTGTCTGAGCTCTTACCGTATCATCACGTTGGTACAGTCTTAACTTACGGATCCTTGGCGGCATCGTGTCAGCAACGGTAAAGCCAACCAGTTGTGGGTTCACGGTTTCCCCTGTTGAAATCTTACGGATTTCAAAATGCAAGTGAGGTGCAGCTGAACCCCCTGTATTTCCTGACCATGCGATCGTATCTCCCTTGTTCACTTTAAGTTGCTTTCCCGGAAACACTTCAATTTCATACCGTCTTGTTTTATACTGTTGTTCCTCTGTGTATTCTTTTAACTTACCATTGAATTTTTTCAGGTGTCCATAAACCGACATATAGCCGTTATCATGGCTTATATACAGCACGTTGCCATAACCGTAAGGGGATATTTTTAAACGGGTAACATATCCGTCAGCAACTGCGAGTACAGCAAAGCCCTCAACGCTTTGCGTGCGAAGATCAATGCCGGCATGAAAGTGATCAGGACGCAATTCAGCAAATGTTCCGGACACTTTAAGTTCTGTGTTCAGCGGATCTGTGAAATATCCCTCAGGCACCTGCTCAATTTTGGTTATACGAGGTAAATCTTCCGTGCTGGCCGTCAGAATTTCATTCTCTTTATTTTCGGGATCTCCACTCCCCTGTTCATACGAACCGGAGCCGTTCGCACACCCCTGTAAACTGAGACCTGATATGATTCCTGCTGCCAGGATCAAGATAATCGTCCTTTTCTTCACTGTTGCAAAGTTCATCAGTAGCGATCAATCTATCCATAGAAATTATTCACACTCCGGTTTGTGCGTCAAATTTGCCGAATAAGTCTTTTATATTTCTTGTGAAGCCAATCAGGCGTTATTATCTTTGATAAATTGACGACACCTTAGTTGTCAGCAGGAGCCTTTATGAAAAAAAAGATCGAAAAAGTCCTTGCCAACCTGGGAATCACTGACCTGAACGAAAGCATTTGTTCAGGAAAACAGTGGATCACACCTGTTGGATCCACAACCCATGACATATTCTCACCTGTTGATGGAGAAAGAATAGCAAGTGTGGTATATGCCACACAGACTGAATATGAACACCTTATTAAGGTTTCAAATGAAGCATGGGAATACTGGCGGAAAGTACCTGCACCAAAACGAGGTGAGATTGTCCGCAGGTATGGCAACCGGCTTAGAATAAAGAAAAAGGAACTCGGTTTTTTGGTGAGTTACGAAACCGGAAAATCATTGGAAGAAGGACTCGGAGAAGTTCAGGAAATGATAGATATCTGTGACTTTGCCGTTGGTCTTTCGCGCCAGCTTTACGGTCATACCATGAAATCAGAAAGGGTAGATCACAGGATGCTGGAGCAATGGCACCCGATAGGGATTGTTGGCGTCATTAGTGCATTTAATTTTCCGGTAGCCGTGTGGAGCTGGAATGCTATGATAGCTGCAGTATGTGGTGATGTTGTAATATGGAAACCGTCTGAAAAAACGCCTTTGTCAGCCATAGCCTGCCATCAGATACTTAAGGAGATCCTGTTGGAGAACGATCTTCCTGAAGGCATTTTCAACCTGATGATCGGTGACTATAAGATTGGAGAAATGATGTCTAAGGATACGCGTGTCTCGCTTATTTCAGCAACAGGTTCAATAAAGATGGGGAAACGTGTCGGACAGATCGTGGGCGCACGGTTGGGTCGGTCCCTACTTGAACTTGGAGGCAACAATGCCATGATCATTTCTGACAAGGCGAATCTTGAAAACGCCCTGAAAGCTGCTGTTTTCGGATGTATCGGAACCGCAGGACAGAGATGTACCTCTACAAGAAGGCTTATCATCCATGAGAACATCTACGATAAATTCGTTTCAAGGATGACCAGTGCATACCGGTCATTAAACATTGGAAACCCATTGGAAGCAGATACCCATATGGGCCCACTGATAGATAAAAAAGCGGTAAAGAGCTTCCTCTCAGCGGTAAATGAAGTTGAAGAAAGTGGAGGGCACATTTATTACGGAGGAACCGTTCTTAAAGGTGCGAAATACAAATCAGGCTGTTATGTTGTTCCGTGTATTGCAGAAGCAATGAACCGCTTCCCGATCGTTCAGGAAGAAACTTTTGCTCCAATTGTTTACGTGATGAAGTATAAAACGCTCGACGAGGCCATTGCAATGCAAAATGATGTCAGGCAGGGCCTTAGTTCAGCCATTTTCACCAACGACCTTATTGAAGCAGAAACTTTCCTTAGTGAAAAAGGCTCCGATTGTGGAATAGCAAATGTCAACATCGGTACTTCGGGCGCCGAAATTGGTGGTGCATTCGGAGGAGAAAAAGAAACCGGNNCTTTTCAGGACAATCATTCGAAATGTTTACTAGCCGAGGGTTCATTCTGTTCAGTCGGAAGTCAGTCATTAACCGAAACTGCCCTTTCATTATTTTGTTTGTATTATTAAATGCATACCGTTCATATTTGCAGCAATGAATAGATCCTGGCTTTTATTGATCACGTGGTTGACGTTAATCCCATTTAACGGGTCGGCCCAACTGGGCAGTGATGGCTCCAATTACGGTCTGGGCCTTCATTTAAATGTCCCCGTCTTTAAACCGTTCGCCAATGACACACTGGGTGTAAAAGCAGGATGGGGTGCCTGCGTTTTTGGAGACAGAACAATAAACCATAACTGGGGATATCGCGTCCACGCCGGATTTGATCAAAGCAAATACCTGCACGATATCGACAATACTATAACGATCTTCAATAATGGAAATCTGACCAGCCTGGCCCTTTTCTTTCCGGAACAAATGAGTGAGACCCAGTTCCAGATAGGCCTGACAGGCAACTATTCATTCAAAGGAACTCGGGAGGTACTGGACGGGACCAAATCATCAGGTGTGCGGCGGGATAAATACCGTCCACCGGCAAGAGGCGATATCGGACTTGTGTTAGGCATTGCATTCGAACTAAAACCACACCTGCTGTTACGATTCAATTACACCGAATACCTTATTTCAAAACAATATTCTGATTTTATTGATGGCCGCCCTGACCAGGTTCAGATCGGGCTGGATATTCGCTTCAACAAACTGGACGAGATCAATACAAAATCAGATTATTCTGTTGCATACGATCAATTGAACAATCTTGCGAATGGCAAAATGATCTTTATGCTCTCAACTAGAAGTTCAGAAATCAATGCCATTGCTGATTCTGTTAAAAAATCGGATTTTATAAAAGATCTGAAGACAACACATGAAAATCTGGTAAAAGCAATTTACCGGCATTATAAATACAGTGATTTTTTGATCTGTTATGATACTTCGGTTGATGAATTCGGAGAATCCGGCACATACCAGGTATTTCTTGACAGCAATCTGAACAAGATTAGCGGAATTATTGATGGCTACAGGCTATACGGACATGTCGGTGAAAACTTTTATTCTGAATACAGGAGATCGGCAACTGGAATTTACATCTACGACAGTGAATTCGTAATGCTAAAAAGCCCCTTCCCTTATTTCATAAAATACAGGGAGAAATCAGATTCAGAAGACGATTACTATAATATTGATAAAATGATACTGGAACTGAACCAAAGTCTCTTTGATCAGCAAAGACTGATCAGCCCAAGGTTCGACAAATAAAGTTACCGGATCAGAGATCTTTGGTAAGCCCCTGAACTATTTTATATCCATGGAAAAATTCCTTTCCTACTATACGCAGAAACGTATATGTCGGAACTGCCAGTACCATTCCCACTATGCCGGCAAGTGATCCGGCAATAAGGATCACAAAGAATATCTCAAGCGGGTGAGCTTTTACACTTTTGGAGAATATCAGCGGCTGAAGCACAAAATTATCGGTGACCTGTGCTGTAGCAAAAACGGCCAGGACTTTTAGGATCAACGGGAGCAATTGCGTCTGAAGTTCAAGGTCAAGATTTGACATGACCGCTATGGTGACGCCAATCGTACCTCCTATTATTGGCCCAAGATACGGGATAATGTTTATCACCCCTGCCAGCAGACCGATCAGGATAGCATTCTCGATCCCGACAATGGTCAATCCTACACTGACGATGGTCGCAATTATTGATATCTGTATCGCAATGCCGATAAAGTACCTGGAGAGCAGGTTCTTTGTATGCATCAACACCTTGTGCACGCTTTCAAGATACTTGTCAGGAGTAACCGTGTTAATGATATTGTTCAGGATCATTCGGTCCTTCAGCAAAAAGAAGGTAATGAACATCACACTCATAAAGCCGATCAGAATGTTGGCCACGTTCGATAAGACAGCACTAATAAAATCTCCGATGATCGTAGGATCCAGATATTCAGCGGCGGAACTTGCGATGGTCTCTCTGTCCATTCCTTCGATCTTCAGTCGTTGCATCCATTGTTCCAGCCAGATAATCGGTTCTTCATAATCATTAATGATCTGGTTCACATCGATGCTGGAAAGTATTGAAGCTTCTTTGTTAATTATAGGAATAATGGTAAGGACAAAGAGAAAAATAATCCCTATGATCGTCAGCAGCACTGTAAGCGCACTGGCCCAGCTTGGTATCTTTTTGCCCCTGAACCTGATCTTACCTAACAACAGCATAATCGGCCGGCCCATCAGGGCAAGCACAATGGAAATGGCAAAATACAATCCGATCTCTCTAACTAACCATAGCAGGTAGAAAACGCCGATAAGTAGCAACGCTCCTAAGATATATCTGATGTTTTGTCGATTCATTCCGGCCAAAGATAAGATTAGCTACTTAATTATAGATCATCTCTGTCCATACAGATTTCCACCAACACCCCATTCGTTGATCTTGGATGAAGAAAAGCGATCAGTTTATTATCAGCACCTTCTTTAGGCACATCGTTGATCAATTCGAATCCTTCTCTTTTCAGCCGGTCGATCTCTGCATGAATATTCTCAACCGCAAATGCAATGTGATGGATCCCTTCCCCTTTCTTTTCAATGAACCTGGTTATCGGACTTGTTTCATTAAGTCCCTGCAATAGCTCTACCTTGGATTCACCGGTTCTGAAAAATGCCGTGACAACCCCTTCAGTCTCTACCGTTTCCCTTTTATAACATGGCGTGCCCAGTAATTTCTCGTACAAATCTATGCCCTTGTCAATATCCCTGACAGCGATCCCCAGGTGTTCGATCTTTTTCATTTTCCAAATATAATCATCGTTCTAAAGCAGATACCGAATTAATAATTTTCACATTATGATCTCAGGAGCGAAGGCACTTTGTGCGATCTTTTATCCTGTCAACCATAAAGAAATGGACCTGCTCCTCGCCAGACCACTGTTTTCAGTCAAAGGTTCGCTACTTCAGGCTGCTTTCCGTTTTTAACAAATGGATGTAAACAAATTTCAGTTTTGGGAGTTATATTTGCAGAATAGAATTAATCTAAATAAAAACAAGAGATGGTTCAGTTTCCGATTTACCTTGACAACAACGCTACAACTCCCCTGGATCCAAGGGTCCTGGAAGCTATGTTGCCGTATTTCACCAATAAGTTTGGCAATGCTGCCAGCAGGAATCATGCTTTTGGTTGGGATGCCGAGGAAGCCGTGGACTACGCTCGAGAGCAAATTGCTGCCATAGTAAATGCGAATCCTAAAGAGATAATATTTACTTCCGGAGCCACAGAATCGAACAACCTCGCCATAAAAGGTGTTGCCGAAATGTATGCCGCCAAAGGCAATCATATCATCACGGTAAATACCGAACACAAAGCCGTTCTCGATGCATGCAGGCATCTTGAGAAACAGGGATTGAAGGTTACTTATCTTGAACCTGCTGGAGATGGTCTCATTGATCTGAAGGAACTTGAGAACGCGATCACAGACAAAACCATTCTCGTTACCATAATGTATGGGAACAACGAAATTGGTGTGGTTCAACCTATACGTGAAATTTCTGCAATTGCAAAAAAGCACGGTGTTCTTTTTCATACTGATGCAACGCAGGCGGTAGGTAAAATACCAGTGGATGTTATTGCAGACGGGATTGACATTATGTCTTTCTCGGCGCATAAGATGTATGGGCCTAAGGGAGTTGGAGCTCTTTTTGTAAGAAGGAAAAACCCGCGTGTGAAAGTCACCGCACAGATCGACGGAGGCGGACACGAAAGAGGTATGCGAAGCGGAACGTTAAACGTACCCGGAATAGTTGGATTTGGCAAAGCCTGTGAGATCTGTCGTCTTGAAATGACCGAAGAAGCAGCGCGTTTATCCAAAATGAGAGACCAGCTGGAAAAGGAACTGCTGACCCTGGAAGAATCGTATGTGAATGGAAACGTTGCGCATCGTTTGCCCCATGTAAGTAATATCTCCTTCAAATTCGTTGAAGGCGAAGGCCTTATGATGAAAGTGAAGAACATTGCAGTTTCATCAGGATCAGCCTGTACTTCTGCCTCGCTTGAACCAAGTTATGTATTAAAGAACCTGGGACTCGACGATGAACTGGCACATTCATCCCTCCGATTTGGGCTTGGAAGATTCACGACCCAGGAGGAGATTGATTATGCAATTGACTACGTAAAGAAAGCCGTTACTGATCTTAGGGAGCTAAGCCCCCTTTGGGAAATGTTCAAAGATGGCATAGATCTTAAATCAGTGGTATGGCAGGATCATTAATAGTGATCATAAAAAAGATATAAAGAGAGAAATTTTTAAAGAAATAGTATGGCTTATTCAGAGAAAGTAATCGATCATTTCAACAACCCCAAAAACGTGGGTACGTTGGATAAATCAAAGAAAAATGTCGGTACTGGCCTGGTAGGTGCTCCGGAATGTGGCGATGTTATGCGGTTGCAGATCCAGGTAAACGAGGAGTCCGGCCTAATAGAAGACGCAAAATTCAAAACCTTTGGTTGTGGTTCAGCTATTGCGTCGTCCTCTCTGGCAACAGAATGGTTGAAAGGCAAAACTGTTGATCAGGCGCTGGAAATAGACAATATGGAGATCGTTGAAGAACTGGCATTGCCACCGGTAAAGATCCACTGTTCTGTGCTTGCAGAAGATGCGATCAAAACTGCAATCAACGATTACAGAGTGAAACAAGGGCTTGAACCAATAAAAATGAACGAACACCATTAGAAAGATATGGATACAAGTATGATATCAGTTTCCGACCAGGCTAAAAAGAAGATAGAAGAACTGCGTTCGGAAGGCAAGATCGAAGAAAATTACTTTATCAGAGTTTCTGTAGTGGGAGGAGGCTGTAGCGGCTTAAGCTACAAAATGGATTTCGATAATGAGATCAAAGAAGGCGATCAGGAATTCGATAATGGCGACATCAAGATTGTCTGTGATATGAAAAGTTTTCTTTACCTGTGCGGAACAGAGCTTGATTTTTCTGACGGCCTTAACGGAAGGGGGTTCAATTTCATTAACCCGAACGCCACCAGAACTTGTGGTTGTGGCGAAAGCTTTGCTGTATAATAAAAATTGATCTCATGTCCTGGAGCCCAGGCCATGTTCATAGAAACAATTTCACTCGTTTTATTTTCTTATTGTTTGCAGCAATCCACCCGGAATATCAATTTTAACTGCCTGACCGATTGATTCCAAAATAACTACGACTTCTTTTTTATTCTTTATCTGAATCAGACGAACCACCTGACCATGCAACGGACCTTCAGATATTTCATACATCTCACCTATTTCAAAACCTGACGAAGGCAAATTCTCAACCGAATATCCAGACTTCTCAATGTTCCTGATGGCCTGGATCTCGTCATCTCGAACCACTGCATCCTCCTTATTGTAGCGCAGGTATTGCAGGATTCCCGGGACGTGCAAGACCGCATCTCTTTGATCAAGCGCAGGACGAACAAAAAGATAACCGGGAAACATCGGAAAATCCACCCACTTCTTTCTGTCGCTCCACTGCCTTAATCTTTTTGCAATAGGCAGATAAACCTCTATCCCCTTGTCCCTCAGCTTCTCAGAACTTTTTTTCTCTTGTCTGGAAGCCACATAAACTACCAGCCACTTCAATTCATTTGCCATGTTCCGGCAAAGCTATACAATTGACACCAACCAATTCACGACAATTTACCCCACATCACAAGTAGCTAAATATCAAGTTATTAATACCTGTGTGGAAATCTTATTTGTAAAATTGTGGGAGAAAGTGGTAAAAAGTGGGAGAATTCTTTCTAATTTTACGTTACAATTGGCCGCATGCCACAGTATATAGGAGAATATGAGTGTAAAACCGACGACAAGGGAAGGGTGGTAGTACCAGCCGGACTGAAGCGTCAACTACCCAAGGACACGGGTGGGAAACTTGTCATTAACAGAGGTTTTGACAAGTGTCTTACGTTATACACCCGTAAGGACTGGAACAAGGAGAGCGAGAAACTGGAAGGTCTGAACGAATTCAACAGAAAAGACCGAAGATTCAAAAGGTTATTCAGTAGTGGTGCCACCGAGATCACAATGGATGCTGCTTCCCGTATCCTGATCCCCAAGAAACTTGCACAGTATGCCGAGATCGAAAGTGATGTGGTCTTTTATGCGTATGCCGACAAAATAGAGATCTGGAGCAAGGCCATTTACGATGCTCAGATGGAAATAGATGCTGACGATTTTGCTGATTTAGCTGAAGAGGTAATGGATAAGAAAAAACAGGAACCGAGTGACGAATAAGTACCACATACCTGTCATGCTCAGCGAATCTGTCGAAGCGCTGAACATTAAACCAAATGGCAGGTACGTCGACGTTACATACGGAGGCGGTGGACATTCTGCCGCTATACTTGAGAAACTTGACGATGGCATCCTGATAGCCTTTGACAGGGACACAGACGCTCAGCGAAATCTTCCTGAACACCCCAACCTGCTGTTCATTAACCAGGATTTTAAATACATAAAGAACCACCTTAATTACCAGGACCTTATTCCAGTGGATGGCATTCTTGCTGACCTTGGAATTTCGTCTCACCAGATAGATGTACCTGAACGTGGCTTTTCCTTCAGGGAAGATGCAGACCTGGACATGCGAATGGACCGAATGACGGAAGTTACAGCGGCTGACATCCTGAATAAAGCTTCTGAAGAAGAACTGGTGTTCATCTTCAGCACCTACGGTGAATTGCCGGGTTCAAAGAAACTCGCAAGACTCATCGTTGCTCAACGCAACGGCAGGGCCTTTAGAAAAGTAAGTGATCTGGTGACCCTTGCTGACGAGATCACTTCACCGAAACGACGTAACCGATACCTGGCGCAATTGTTCCAGGCGCTGCGAATAAAAGTTAACGGAGAACTAGAGGCACTGGAAAGTTTACTCATGAACAGTGAATCTCTTCTTGCTAAGAACGGTCGCCTGGTAGTGATGTCCTATCATTCGCTCGAGGACAGAATGGTCAAGAATTATCTGAATACAGGCAACGTAGAGGGAATACAGGTAAAGAACGAATACGGCGTCTTACAAAAGCCATTCAGGTCGGTGTTCAAAAAACCGATCATCGCTACACCGGAAGAAGTCGAACGCAACCCCAGGGCCAGAAGCGCTAAACTCAGAGTTGGAGAAAGGATTTGATTATGGACAACAACTTAAAACCCGGACAGAACGACACTTCTTCAAACCAGACAGAAGTACAGAACAACGGCGAAAAGGAATGGACCTTCCTCGGCATGCTGGCGCTCATAATGTTCATAATGGCCCTGGTAGTGCCGTATATCTATCTCGCCCACAAGTCAGACAAAAAGATCAGGAAGATGGATAAACTCAGCAAAGAGTTGAAGGAGTTAAGGTCAGAATATATAACACTCAAATCTGAGATCATCAGCACGAACAAGCAATCTGACGTTGCAAAAAGGCTGGAATACAGAGCTATAAAACCATTAAAAGAGGCCCCTTATAAAATCGATAAAGATTGAACATTAAGAAGGACATATTGTGGCGCGTGATCCTGAGCATCGGATTGATCGTTGTTTTTGGCATCGTGATTATTGCCTCTACGGTAAGGGTTCAGGTTTCAGAAGGCGATTACTGGCGTGCACTGTCGGACAGCCTTACAACGAGAACTCACGAGATCCCGGCCACCCGTGGCAGCATTTTTTCTGAGGACGGCAATCTTCTGGCCACTTCGATCCCCAAATACAAGATAAGCATTGATTTCAAGGTCATACACGACTATCACAGGGATTCATTCCAGAGATACATTCCTGTCCTTGCCAGACGCTTCAGCGAAAAATTCAACAGCCACTCCAGGGAATATTACGACCGGATTATCCGAACAAATTATAAGAAGAAAAGCAGGTATGTAGTGATCGAAAGAAATGCAACATACATTGATTTAAAAGACATCAAAGAATGGCCCGTATTTAGTGCCGGTAGATTTAAAGGCGGCCTGATCTCGGAAGAAAGGACCATTCGAAAGAACCCTTACGGCGGACTTCTTGCAAGAACCATTGGATATGTAAATGAGAACGGCGTCGGAGCGGGACTTGAAGCAACATTCCAGGACCAGCTTGCCGGAGCAAATGGCGAGATCGTCGTTCGAAGGATCTCAGGAGGCTACAAGCCGGTCTCAGACGGACTTATCGCTGAACCGCGGGACGGACTTGACATCTTCACCACTATAAATGTTGAGATCCAGGACATCGCTCACAGTGCTTTGGTCAACGCTCTTGAAAGGCATCAGGCTGAGTTCGGATGCGTGATTGTAATGGAAGTCAAAACAGGCAAGATCAAAGCGCTTGTAAACCTATCTAGGCTCCAGAACGGGCAATATGCTGAAACGTTCAACTACGCCATTGGCAGAAACATTGAGCCGGGATCTACGATGAAATTACTGTCAGCACTTGCGCTGCTTAACGACAAGAAAATTCGCCCTCAGGATTCCGTTGACATTAATTTTGGATCTTACAAATTCTACGATCGCCTCATAGAGGATTCTGAGAAAGGGACACACAAGAATTTAACATTCCGTCAGGTCTTTGAAAAGTCGTCCAATGTAGGCGTTGCCAGAACAGTACATGAAGCTTACAAAGAATCTCCGGATGATTTCATCGCATATTACCGCCGGATCTTTGAAGGAAATGACCTAAACCTGCGCCTTAAAGGAGCTACCAAACCAATTTGGATCAACCCAACTGACTCCCTTTGGTCAAGATTATCGCTTGTATCTACTTCTATTGGATATTCGGTTCGTTTAAGCCCGGTCAATATACTTAGCCTTTACAATGCGGTCGCAAACAACGGGCACCTGATGCGTCCATTACTGGTTACAGGATATGGGAAAATGGGGGCCATTCAGGAAGAATTCGATCCACAGGAAGTGTCTTCATCCATCTGTTCACAGACAACACTTGATACATTAAAGTCGCTGCTGGAAGGAGTCGTTAATGACGGTACGGCGAAATGGGTGATGAGGGACCTGCCATTCCAGGTTGCCGGGAAAACAGGTACTGCAAGGGTTCCTAAAGGTCGTTCAGGCTACTACCATGACAGGTATAACGCTTCATTTGTGGGGTATTTCCCCGCGGATGAACCGCAGTACAGTTGCTATGTGCTGGTAAACCATCCAAGAATCGGTGGCTACTATGGATCATCTGTCGCTGCTCCAGTCTTTAGAGAGATCGCCCACCAGATCTATGCACAAAGGATCCGGGTCACCGTTGACAGCATGGATAAGATCCGTGATCAATTTACGCTTCGTGGCAATACAGATGATTTCAAACAAATTGAACGACATCTCCAGTTAGATATCAGCTATCTGTCTCGAAATACAAAAAAGTTTGAATGGATCGAATTGGTCAAAACCGGTGACACCCTTAACGCATTTCCGCTTACTACGATCAAAGGGACCATACCTGATGCCGGCGGAATGGGCCTGAGAGATGCCCTTTATATCCTTGAGAACCTTGGCTACAAGGTGAAATTCAAAGGAAACGGAAAAGTAGTCGAACAATCACCAGAACCTGGAACTAGTGCACATCCCGGGCAAACCATTTACCTGAATCTTAAATAAAAACATTGAAGGGATTAAACGAAATATTGAATGGCATTGAAATTGTTTCCACAACCGGACCGGATGTGGCTACGATCCGTTCATTGAATTTCGATTCAAGAAAAACAGGTAAAGGTGACCTCTTTGTCGCTTATAAAGGCGTGAGTGTCGACGGCCACGACTTTATTGATTCTGCCATTGAAAAAGGCGCGGTAGTCGTGGTTTGCAGTAACGTACCAAAATCCCCTGACCAAAAGGTTCTGTTCATTGAAGTTGCTGATCCTGCCAAAGCTCTTGGCCTTCTGGCTTCAAATTATTTCGGCAACCCATCCAAGGAACTTAAACTAGTTGGAGTTACAGGCACCAACGGTAAAACCACCGTTGCCACCCTCCTCTATCAGTTATTCTCCTTGTTAGGAAATAAATGCGGGTTGATCTCGACTGTCCGGAACATGATCGGAACTCTCGAACTTGAAGCCACACATACCACTCCGGATGCCATTTCTATTAACCAGATGCTTCGCCGTATGGCGGATCAGGGTTGTTCACATTGCTTTATGGAAGTGAGCTCTCATGCGCTAGCACAGGAACGAGTATCAGGTTTGAACTATAAAGGGGCGGTTTTCACTAACATCAGTCACGATCACCTTGATTATCACAAAACATTCGATGCTTATTTAAAAGCAAAGCAAATGCTGTTCAACGACCTGTCTGAAGAAAGTTTTGCCCTTTACAACAGGGACGACAGGAACGGGCAGATAATGGTTCAGAACAGCAAAGCCACACGATATTCTTACAGTTTAAAGAATCAGTCAGACTTTAAGGTCAGGATCATCGAGCAGGACATAACAGGAATGCTGCTTGAAATTGGCGGAAAGGAAGCATGGTTCAATCAGGTAGGTACTTTTAACGCTTATAACCTTGCTGCTGTATATGCAACAGCATTTATCATGGGTGCTGACCCGGATACTATCGTCACGTTGCTCACCAGAACAATGCCTGTTGAAGGAAGATTCCAGGTAGTAAGGTCATCAGACAACGTAACTGCTATCATTGATTACGCTCATACTCCGGACGCCCTGCTGAATGTTCTCAATACCGTTAACACTATCAGGACCAGAAATGAGCAGTTGATCTGTATTGTCGGGTGTGGAGGCGATCGTGACAAAGAGAAAAGACCACTTATGGCAAAAGTTGCAACTACTCATTGCGACAGGGTCATTTTGACATCGGATAATCCCAGATCCGAAGATCCTACCACGATCATCAAGGAAATGCTACCTGGAATTGCACCGGAAAATTTCAAAAAAGCATTGCAGATCACCGACAGAGAAGAAGCAATAAAAACTGCCATTTCCCTTGCCGGAAGTGGAGACATCATAGTTGTTGCCGGGAAAGGCCATGAAAAATACCAGGAGATAAAAGGGGTTCGCCATCCTTTTGATGATACCCGGATCATTCTGGAACAATTTAAAGAATTAAGGAGTTAGATTATGCTATACTATTTATTCCGATACCTCGAAACTCAATACAACTTCCCAGGGGCAAGTGTATTCGAATACACCTCGTTCCGGGCAGGAATTGCAGTCATAGTATCCTTACTTATCTCACTTGTTTTCGGAAAAAGACTGATCAACATACTCAGGAAAAAGCAGGTCAAAGAATCTGTAAGAGACCTTGGCCTTGAAGGTGAGAGCACAAAACAAGGAACCCCTACCATGGGCGGAATAATAATCCTCATGGCCATTCTGATCCCGACTCTTCTTTTCGCAAGGTTACGGAACGTATATGTGATCATCATGTTGATCACTACAGTATGGCTTGGATTGATCGGTTTCCTGGACGATTACATCAAGGTATTTAAGAAAAACAAAAAAGGACTGGCTGGAAAATTCAAGGTTATCGGTCAGATCGGCATCGGAATTATCGTTGGGTTAGGTCTTTATTACAACGACGAGGTGGTCATAAGGGACATCTACCTCCAGTCAGAGGTCACTCCGGAGATCCGTGAACTGGCTACATCCTATAAGGTTGAGGAAAAAGGAGATACAACATTCTATATAGATAAGCACAGCACAACTACTACCATTCCGTTTGTTAAAGGGCATGAGTTCGATTATAAGAAGATCCTGTTCTTTCTGAATGACGACGCTGCCCGTAAAGGGACCGTTATAATTTATGTCCTGCTTGTCATTTTCATTATAACAGCTGTATCCAACGGCGCAAATCTTGCCGACGGAATAGACGGCCTTGCAGGAGGTTCTTCTGCAATAATTGGTGCCACACTTGCCATTCTAGCATTCATATCCGGTAACGCAATCTTCGCTGATTACCTGGACGTCATGTTCATTCCGTTCCAGAGTGAGCTGGTGATATTTGGTGCTGCTTTTGTCGGTGCATGCATTGGTTTCTTGTGGTATAACTCCTATCCGGCTCAAATATTCATGGGTGATACCGGCAGTTTATCACTTGGGGGTATCATAGCGGTATTCGCCATAATGCTGCGCAAGGAATTGCTGATCCCAATTCTGTGCGGGGTCTTCCTGATAGAAAATCTCAGTGTAATTCTTCAGGTCAGTTATTTCAAATACACGAAAAAAAGATACGGGGAAGGGAGAAGAATTTTCAAAATGTCCCCTTTACATCACCATTATCAAAAACTGGGATATGCTGAACCTAAGATCGTCACCAGATTCTGGATCATTGGCATACTCCTGGCAGTTCTCACCATTATCACTTTCAAACTCAGATGATGGATAAGAAACTCGTCATATTGGGTGGAGGTGAAAGTGGTGTTGGCGCCGCTATTCTGGGCAAGAAACTTGGCTTCAATGTATGGCTGACCGATCATTCGGCTTTAAAGCCTCACTATCGAGAAGAACTTGCAAAGGAGTCCATTGCGTTTGAAGAGAGCACCCATACGATCGAACGCATAGTGGATGCAGACCTGATCATCATCAGCCCTGGAATTCCGGAAAATGCATTGCCTGTTGTCAAGGCAAAACAAAAAGGTATCCCGGTTATCTCTGAGATTGAATTTGCATGTCAGAATACATCGGCTACACTTATCGGAATCACCGGAACCAATGGAAAGACTACCACCACATTGCTCACACATCATATCCTTAAGAAAGCAGGATTTAATGTAGGGCTTTCAGGAAATGTAGGACACAGCATGGCCAGGCAGGTAGCGACTGAAAATTACGACCATTACGTCATTGAGCTCAGCAGTTTTCAACTAGACGGCATGTTCAGTACCAGGTTGCACCGCGCCATATTGCTGAACATAACACCAGACCATCTCAACAGATACAACAGCATGGAGGATTACATCCTCTCAAAATTCCGGATCACACAAAACCAGACCAACGAAGACCTTTTCATTTACTGTGCGGACGATGAGACCATTACAAGTACCATCCCCAAACTATCGATTAACGCAAAAATGGTCCCATTTGCCTTCGAAAAAAAATTCGAAGAAGGCGCTTGGGTCGAAAACGATCAGATAAAAATCCAACTACAGAATCCTAAAATCAACTTTAATATGAATCTCAATCAATTAACTATCAGCGGAAAACACAACACGTACAACTCAATGGCAGCTGCCGTGGTTGCGAATTCCTTATTCGTCCGTAATGAAGTCATCAGAGAAAGCCTCTGTGATTTTAAAAACGTTGAACACCGCTTAGAATTTGTAGCATCCGTAAAAGGTGTCGACTTCATCAATGATTCCAAAGCTACCAATGTAAATGCGGCATGGTACGCCCTGGAGAGTGCTACCAAACCGGTTATATGGATAGCTGGCGGCGTTGATAAAGGCAACGATTATGAATTTATCAAACCTCTTGTGAAGGAAAAGGTAAGGATCCTGATCTGCCTGGGTAAAAACAACATAAACCTGCACCAGGCTTTCGGAAGTGAGGTTGAAATGATAATGAACGCCGGGTCCGCCAAGGAAGCTGTGGATATGGCCTATATGATGGCAAAAAAAGGTGAACTGGTCCTTCTTTCTCCGGCATGTGCAAGTTTTGACCTTTTTGAAGACTACCAGGACAGGGGACGGCAATTTAAACAAGCCGTACGTCAACTATAATACAGGATTTGATGCAGAGGCTCAGGCATTACATAAAAGGTGATCAGATCATTTGGCTGGTCGTATTGCTTCTCTCCTTTTTCGGGGTTCTTGCCGTATACAGCAGCACCGGAACCCTGGCGTATGTCAAACAGTCCGGGAACACCGAATACTATTTACTTAAACATGCTTTTGTTCTTGTACTGGGGTTGTTCATCATGTGGCTGGCACATATGGTTGATTTTAGGTACTACAATCGCCCTGCACAATTTCTTATTTTCCTTGCCATTATACTTCTGATCCTGACCTACTTCTTTGGTGTCAAGGTCAATTCAGCAGTAAGACACGTCGTAATCCCGGGAATTGGACTTTCGTTCCAGACGTCTGACCTTGCCAAGATCGCGCTTATCATGTATATCGCACGATTTCTAAGCCGCAGACAGCAAAGGATCGAAAGCTTTAAAGAAGCATTCCTGCCCATAATTGTTCCCATCAGCCTTACCTGCATCCTCATTGCTCCCAACGATCTCTCAACTTCGCTGGTCCTGTTTGCGACCTGTCTCCTACTGCTTTTCATTGGAAGGATACCTGTCAAATACCTGCTTGCTCTTACAGGGATCGGTGCACTATTGCTGACACTACTCATCCTTTTTCTGAACCTGACCAGTGTTGACCTGCGTGAAAACACCTGGTCGTCCCGTGTAGAGAACTTCATAGGCTATGTAACCGGTGATGAAAACATAGAAGAGGGATATCAGAACGAGCAGGCCAAGATCGCCATTGCGGAAGGCGGATTCATTGGGAAAGGCCCGGGAAACAGCACCCAGAGGAATTTCCTTCCATCCCCATATGCTGACTTCATTTATGCGATAATTATAGAAGAATACGGGCTGATCGGTGGAGTGATCATAATGGTCCTTTATCTGATATTGCTCTTTCGCACATTGAAGATACTGATCCGTACACCCAAAGCATTCGGTGCATTTCTTGCCATTGGGCTGA
>DJML01000057.1 GCA_002436505.1 Bacteroidetes bacterium UBA6491
CATATCCATGATCTTGCAGATCTTCTCAGCATGAGTTTCCGAAAGGGATCCCCCGAAAACGGTAAAATCCTGTGAATAAACATACACCAGCCGGCCGTTGACAGTTCCGTATCCTGTAACTACACCATCCCCTAAAGGATGACTCTTTTCCATTCCAAAGTCATGGCTACGGTGTTTAACAAATGCACCGATCTCCTCAAAAGATCCGTTGTCAAGCAGGAAATGAAGTCTTTCCCGGGCCGTTAGCTTGCCTTTGGCATGTTGTGCCTCAATGCGGGCTTCGCCACCACCGGCTTTCGCCTCCTGTCGCTTTCGTTCCAGCCACTTCCTTTTATCCTTCCTGTGCTCAGGTGTTTCTGCCGTACCCATAATTTTCGTTATTCTGACAGCGCCGCCATCAATTCATCCGTTAATTCAAGATTATGATACACCGTTGATATATCGTCGTCCTCTTCAAACTTCTCGATCATATTGAGTATTTGTTTGGACTGGTCGACATTCAGCGTTACTGTATTGTTTGGTATTCGCTGTATTTCAGCACTTTGCGCTTCAATCCCAATTTCTTCCAGTTTCTTTTGCATGGCACCGAAATCCTCAAATGAAGTGGTGACCTGAATTACCTCGTCCATTACCTCAACATCCTCTGCACCCCCGTCGATCATTTCCATTTCAACCTCTTCCATGTCTTTTCCTGCGAGGGCGTCTTTCACCACTACAAATACGCCCTTCTGATCAAATATAAAGCTCAGCGATCCATTGGTCCCAAGGCTCCCGTTGTATTTATTGAAAATTGAACGGACGTTGGCCACCGTCCTGTTCTGGTTATCGGTGGTCCCTTCCACAACGATGGCTACACCATTGGGTCCATACCCTTCATAGGTGACAGGCACCAGGTTCACGCCTTCTCCGCCAAGCCCTTTTCTTATGGCCCGTTCCATCGTCTCCTTGGGCATGTTTGCCCCCTTGGCGTTTGCTACGGACAGTCGCAATGCCGGGTTGGTATCTACATCACCGCCGCCGTCACGGGCAGCAATGGTCAGTTCCTTGATTATTCGTGTAAAGATCTTGGCCCTTTTCGCGTCCTGCGCACCCTTACGGTGTTTAATATTGGCCCATTTACTGTGTCCTGCCATATACTTTTTAAACCGCATCAAAAATAGCGAATAGGCGCGTATGGGACAAATCAGAAACGGCAGCTGTTGACGAGCGGACGTAAAAGTACTGTCAACAGATCCATCGTTTTAGTCGAAGATATTGGCAATATCTTCTTTGGTTAATTTCTTTACGAAAGATTCGTCGATGGTGATAAGTGATTCGCTGAGGTGTTTTTTATGATCCTGTAGTTTCAGGATCTTTTCCTCCACAGTGTTCAAAGTAATGAATTTGTAGCTGAAGACATGCTTTTGCTGCCCTATTCTGTGGCTTCTGTCAATGGCCTGGCTTTCGGCTGCAGGGTTCCACCAGGGATCCAGTAAGAATACATAGTCTGCTTCAGTGAGGTTCAAACCGACCCCTCCCGCTTTGAGTGAAATCAGGAATATGCTCACTGAAGGATCTTTCTGAAATCTGTCCACTTCAGATTGCCTTTCTTTTGAAGTTGTTGACCCGTCGAGGTAACAGTAGGCATATCCCTGGTCTTCTATCAGACCAAGGACCAGTTTCAGGTGTTTGACGAACTGGGAGAAGATCAATATCTTATGGCCCTCGTCAACAGCGGTCTCTATCATACGCACGATCTCCTCCGTTTTACCACTCTCTCCGTCGTAATCTTTTCTCACAAACACCGGATGGTTCGCTATTTGCCTTAGCTCTACAAGGCCCTTGATGATCTGGATGCGGCTTTTGCCAATGCCATGGTCATCGATCGCTTCAAGGATACTGTTCCTGTATGCAGATTTCACCTCTTCATAAATGGCCTCCTGCTCTTCCGTCATGTCGCAATAGATCACTTGTTCCAGTTTATCCGGAAGGTCTGTCGCCACCTGCTTTTTGGTGCGCCTTAAAACAAAGGGTTTGATCATGCGCTGAAGCTGTTCCACCGCTTTTTCATCCTTCATTTTTTCAATGGGTTGAACAAAAGTCTTTTGGAAGTACCGGTAACTTCCAAGCAATCCTTTGTTCAAAAAATTCATTTGTGACCAAAGGTCATTTATTGAGTTCTCGATAGGTGTTCCCGTAAGCGTAAGCCGGTGCGACGATCGTAATTTATTGACGCTCTGAGCCACCTTTGAACCCGGGTTTTTAATGTACTGACTCTCGTCCAGAATGATGTAATGGAACATAAAATCCCTGAGGATGTCCTCGTCGTTCCGCACTGTGCCATATGTACTTATCACCACATCGTAATTGACAAAATGTGTGATTTCGGTGCTTCTGTTCTGGCCGCGGTGGATAAGGACATTAAGGCCGGGAGTGAACTTCTTCGCTTCCCTGACCCAGTTATGAATCAGTGAGGTCGGGACGATCAGAAGACTTGTCGCAGCAGACGAAGGTTCATTTGAGAATATATCCAGCTGTAGCGGGCGATGCTCCTCAATGGCCTGTTTCTTCATTATCTCCTTCTCATTCTGAAGAAGTACCAGTGTCTGAATGGTTTTACCAAGCCCCATGTCATCAGCAAGTACACCGCCAAAACGAAATTCTTTGAGAAAATAGAACCAGTTATATCCGGCTTTCTGGTATGCGCGAAGTTCTCCCCTGAAGCCTTCAGGAACAGGGATCTCACTGATACCAGCAAATCTATCCACCAGCTGTCCTGCGTTAACGGGTCTCATTCTGCCGTGCATCCCTGCAAGCAACCCGACGTGGTGCTTCTTTAGCCTTATGTTGGTTCTTTTGGTCGAAAGTTCAAGAAGGTTACTCAGCTCCGTCAACCACTCCTCCGGAATGATGGCGATCTCTCCATTTGGTAGCCGTAACTCCCGTTCACCTTTCCTTATCAGAGGGACGATATCAGAGAACGGAACATCAAATTCACCAAACCTAACTATCGTTCGTACGTCAAACCAGTCATTCTGCTCGTCCACCTCCATTTCGATCGACGGTTTGACCAGGTGGTATTTTTTCTGAGTTTCTCTGCCGACAGTAAAACCCATTTGCGTCAGCTGTTCACGATGCTCATGGATCCATTCCAGGGCACTTGGAGGAGCAATTCCGTTGTTCGATAACGGAACCAGGAGATCATCTGTGACCTGTTTCAGTCCGAACCCCAGCAGTGCATCCAGTTGATTCCTTTCCCATTGTACTGATCTTTTGATCCGGATAAACGTATAGCCATCGTCCTTTTTACGGATCTTCACGGAGATCTTTTTCCCCTCTGAATATGGAAAAAGGTGTTCATCGTAACGGAACCTTAGTCCGAGTGCGTGTGAGTCCCCCGACTCTACAAGGTTTATCTGAGGTGATGCCTGGTAGGACTGTGTGATAACATCCAGACCTACGGCATAGATCGGATTTTCCTCCACCAGGGGCGCAATAAAACCACTAAAGTATTTCTCCTCCGTATCTTTGGGGATGAGGATAAACTTTTTCTGTAAAAAGGTCCTGATCTTTTTACCGTCAAATTCAGGTTTAAAATAGATCAGTTTATCGTCAGCCACCATAATGCAGGGCTTAACTGAAAGCATCAAAGACTTCCTGTAGTATGCCAGACGCTCATCGCCACATTTGATGGTAGCGAAGTAATGGGTATTGTCATCGTTTCTCCTAAGATGGAAAAGAACCGTTGATTCCTGGTCGGTCCACTCCAGCTTTCTATGTGCAGGGTTTCCATTATCGTTGATGTATAGATTGCGGCCGTGGATAATGGGCATCACTTTAGCTAGAACGGATTCAACAAAAGGACGGATCTCTTTGTCCAGTTGTTCTTTGGTAAGGTGTTTGGTGAAAAATTCCTTCGGGCGGATCTTCTGAACAGGGGAAAATGACTTTGTGATCTGTTCAGGGCGTATATCATCAAGAAGCTCTATTGCTTTATAATCAACTTCATCAAGCCGTCGGTCGTAGAAATCAGCGTTCCCGCTATGTATCTTTTGGTTCACCAACGCCAGTGTACCGCCGGAAGTTACCTGCACGATGTATGGTTCGATCAGCCATCCCAGATGACGGTCGTCTGTGATCGAATACACCAGTTCATACTTTGCGTTAGCAGGGACTTTCATTCCGGTTACTTCCTATATAAACCCGTAAAAATAAGGGTAGATTTTGGTTCACGGAAACCGGAAGAGGAAAAAATTACAAGAAAGGTCCTTCTGGTACCTCTTTCAGGTAAAAATGAAGAAAAATATCAGGGATCAGGCAAAGAATGTCTGCTTTTTCCTTCTGAAAACGAGTGCTGACAGCAACGAATAGGCCAATCCGACAGGGAATACTTCGAGCGTGGTTACCCACATCCGATAAAGTGCATTTTCCCTGTAATTCTCTATAAACTTTTCATGGTCTGCCAGTTTCACCTCTTTCAACTCATCTGCCAGTCCGGATTCTCTGATCCGGGCCAAATGGCCTTCCTGGATCACATCCATCAGTTCGGTTCCGCCATTATTGTAGACGATCATCCAGATACCAACATAAATAACCGTTGCTACGAGGGTTATGATCAGCCCGCTTTTAAAAAGCCGTAAGAAGGATATTGGCCCATGCTCATCCATACGAGTTCGCTTATGAGCAACTACGATTGCCATATAACCAAGGATCATGACCATTAAGCCCAGCACGAACATCATTGACGTTCCCAGCTCAATAATTCTTCCATGTTGGGAAGGGAACAACCACCAACCGATCATACCAATGGATACGAAAATCCCACAGGCAATGCCATAAACATAATCTCTGTTCTTCATAAAAGTCAATATTAAGGTCTTATACTTTCAAACCTTCTTCTTCCAAGTTTTTTTATTACCGAACTTACTGTAAGTGACAGGAACGCATACACTGCCACAGAAACAATAAAAACGGTAACAACATATCCTGTTCTGCCAAGCGGGAAAAGTTCACCCATCACATCAAGTATCTCTTTTTCAGGTGGCAACAGCAGGTAATAAATACCAAGGGCAATAAAAGCACAATATACGTAATGGATATATTTCCATGAATTTTCTTTTTTAAATGCCCATGGCAATATACCACTGATTATTGTAATTGACAGCCACACAAGTGGGTCAGTGGACCAGAACAACCCCACCAGGATCAGGATGATCACCATAGGTGCGATCACGTATGCATTCTTGCTGATTTTCATTTCTTAAAATGTATTGTAGTAATGTATTGTTCCGGATCGAATTTCTCTAAAAGCGGTGCATCATGATACCTGCCTTCTCTGAAATCATCCACCTGGTCTGCATAATTGGGACTATTGATCCTTCCGTTTTGCCCTCCGTGGATCAATAACGAACCATTTGGTCCTTCAGGTGTCATTTCCACGTTCAGGCGCATTGAAGGGCCAAAAGTAGTTGGGAATCCGGACGCTACGTTTATGGTTCTGTTCGATCCCATTGCAGCTACAGGGGGAAGCCCCAGCGGTTCGATCCCTGCGATATGTCGAATGTGGAGTTTGTGGTAAGCACCGTATTGCCAAAAGTCCATTTCATTGCCAAGTATGGCACTCAGATGCTTTACCGTAGAATCAAATGCCTCCCTTGAAAACTCATCAACTGACAGGCTTCCACCTGTAATTGGCAAGGTATCTCGCGTACTCATCAGCCACACTACAAGTTCCTCCTGAGGCGGCAGGGTAATATCCGGGCCCA
>DJML01000135.1 GCA_002436505.1 Bacteroidetes bacterium UBA6491
CGCCCACCAGAAAGGAATTATCCACCGTGATTTGAAACCTTCGAATATACTGATCACTCTCCATGATGGTAAACCGGCTCCTAAAGTGATTGATTTTGGCATTGCCCAGGCCACTAAACAACGGCTTACTGAAAAGACGCTGTTTACGGAACCTGGACGCATTATGGGTACACCTGCTTATATGAGCCCGGAGCAGGCTCAGGGAGACACCATCGATAGCCGTGCTGATATTTATGCGCTGGGAATTATCCTTTACGAAATGTTGTGTGGGAAACAACCTTTTGAAGCGGACACTCCCATGGGAGTTGTTCTCAAGCAGATCACTGAACCCATTAAACCGATCCAGGGATTCAATCCAAACTTGCCCGTTTCCATTGAAAAAGTAATCGAAATTGCCTTGTCAAAAAAACGGGAAAATCGATACGCCAAAGCTACTGATCTTTCTTCTGCTCTTACCGCAGTAGCACTTAAGGAGGATCCTGAAATGCCTCCTCCAACACAAGTGCAATCCCAACCGGTGGATACGGGAAATGCGACACTGGTTCAAAACATTCCAGCTATAGTGCCAAAGAAAAATAAGAAAAAAACTTGGATAACTGTTGGGATTATAGGATTTCTGGTAATTGCTGGGCTTGGAACAATATTATTTACCAATTTGGTGTTACCAATGCTTGCCAATCCAGATTCAACAACTCAAGTAACTTCAGCCGCAACGCAAGATACTGTTGGAACCTCTCCTACGGATTCAAATATACCTGGAGGTGGTATTCAATCACCTGCAACATCTGAACCTCAGCCGCCTGTTGTTGAGGTAACATCGACTCCTGCAGGCATTCCAGTTATAGGTGGGGCTGACCAGGTGGCATTTATTGCCAATAAAGATATCTGGATTATGAACGTGGACGGTAGTAATCTCCAACAAATAACTACCGATCAAGCCAGTAAAGAAGATCTGCAATGGTTGCCGTCTGGTAATGAATTGATATACATCTCTGGTTTATGTGTTCGAACTCTTAATATATCCACTGGCGAAATGAAAATCGTGACTTGTTTTCGTTCAGCGCAAGAACTTAATGCTTTTGAAGTTTCACCGGATGGTAGCCAGGTTGCCATAACATTGGACCATGTCCTTTATGTGATGCCGTTTGATCTGGATGTTCTATCAAAAGTTCAAGACCATCCGGACCTGATCGCGATTAAAAGTTGCTTAAATTTTTATAATGCAATACAAATGAATGATGTCCATTGGTCAAAAGATGGGTTGAAAATCGCTATTGGTTTCTGGGGAGTGAATGCAGGTCGGCGGGTTGACATGATCCGTGTGGTTGATATTTCCTCATGTAATCCAGACTCCTTGATCCGCATGGATGAATTTCCCGGCTCATTTTTTGTAATGGAATATTACGACAAGAATCCTGTTATCCCATCTTTTAGCTGGGATGGAGAAACATTGTTCTTGTTGAATAGTGTCTATTTTAATGGCACATTCGGACCATTATACAAATACAATATGAGTTTGCATAAAGCCGAAAAGATCAATCCAGTCGAAGACTCGTGCTGTTATCAGGATGCGAAATGGAGTCCAGATGGAAGCTATATTATCTTCGCCTATTCAGATCTTCGCAAAGGTGGAGAAAGCCAGACTGAACTATATTACATTCCCTTTGGCACAGTCGGTACAGGTGAAAGCTATACACCTTTACCATTACCAGCGGGTTTTTTCAAGGATGTTCGCGAGTCTCCAAAACCTGTCTTGCGTCCAGCTAACTAATAAACGAATCAGCAAAATTGCTTGGGGGGAAGATTTTTTCTTTTGTTAGAGAAATGGGTTGATAATTAATATCAACCCATTTTTATTTAAGATTCGTAAAATCAATGGACTTTAATTTGATAATTCTCTAATTTTGAGTAGTTTTAAATTTCTTCTTTCTATAATTATTGGAAATAATTTTAAAGGTCACCTCACGCTTTCAGCTTGAGTACAACATCCTGACCCAAACCAATACTTGTTCCACCATTTATCTTATATGCTTTGTCTGCCACGATACGCTTTCCATCCAGGAAAACTCCGTTGGTGCTGTTAAGATCTGTAATGGTATATTGCATGGTTTGTGGGTCATAACTGATTTCAGCGTGGCGTCTTGAAACACCATTTTCAATGCTTAGGATCGGGATGATTCGTCCTAAGATGAAAGGGAAGGAGGGTAGGTCTATGCGCTGCCCGACTTGTTCAGGTAAAGAAGCTTTTTCTATCACAATATGCGTAAAAACAGATTCAACTACTTCAGGTACGGCTCCTGAAACACTTACTTCTGGATCGGAAGGTTTTGAAAAATTCTGATCTTTCGAAATCTCGGGCTGGGTTACAGGTTTGGATTGCATCTCTTCAGCAATCACAGGTGGGATTACCCTGGACTTTTCCGTGCCTGAAGATTTGATCTGCTTCTGGCTTAAGAAATTTAATAGAACTTTATGTTTGCCAAAAAATAATTTATCATTATTCTTTATTTCCGATCTGGAGTTGAAGGGTATTTCTTTGTCATTAACATAAACCGGATTATTCTCGGAGAGAGGTTCTAAATAAAAACAGTCGTCTGAAAAAGTGATCTGAGCATGTCTGCGGGAGACTGTCATACCATTCGGGAGAAGTTGGGCATTTACCGAAAGCAATAGATTATGTTCAGCTTCAGCTGTGGGGCGGCCAATAACTGCTGGTTGCCATTGAATGTCAAAATATTTATCTGTAAACTCATCGTACAATTGCGCAAAATTTTCTTCTGAAAGCATCTGCCGGATGGTTTTTTGTTTGTAATCAAAGATCAATTCATCTTGGGGTTGCAAGTCTAATTCTGTAATGGATGCGTTTAAGGTTAAAGGACGTGGAGTGTTCTTGAGATAGATGGCATATTTCTCCACGGATTCTGCAGGGATATCATCGAATTCCTTTAATATTTCGTCGATCAATCCGCTGACTGTTAAACTGCGTCGAATTTTTGCTCTTTGACCTGTGTGTTCAAAAATATCTACTTTTACATCAATATATTCATCCATGCCAACCTGCCTATTTCTTATTGTCTAGCAGACCGAAGCTGCGTGCATTTTCCACGATGTCACTATCGGACAACAGCTCGATCATCGACTCTGGCAATCCTGCCTCGATCAATTTCTTTTTCAATTCCGTTATATTGTATTTGGATAGATCAGGCCCTTTTTTTGCTTCAGGTGCATCCGATTTTGCTTCTTCCTTGCCTTTCTTCTTGGTTTTTACATTCTTCTTATCACTTTGCGAAAGCCATTGAACATGATTTTGAGGATGCATATCCTTGATGCGTTTTACCCAAAGGTCAAGCGATCCTTCTATATCTTCATCATTTGCATAAGGAGTAGCAACTTGAAGCATATTGGTGATACCAGAGCGGACGGTAAACGCTCGTCCCATGGGTAGTTCTACATCCGCTAGACTGCGGGGGAATTTACCATTAAGTCGGCTGACAGCATCCCCACTTCTCATTGCTAGCCCAAAGTTTGGAGCCGTGAACACTTTTCGCAGGTCGTCCGAAGCACTCAGAATGCCTAGCGAACCCGCAACAACCATGAAGACACCTGCTGTCTGGTAATTGCGAATGAGTCCAGCAGTATTCTCAAAGAAGGACATCTTCTTGTTGGCTGATTCGTCCGTAAAGGTATCATAGTTGTCGATGAAGATCAT
>DJML01000078.1 GCA_002436505.1 Bacteroidetes bacterium UBA6491
TCCTGGTCCTTAAAACCGTCAAAGCTTTATCAAAATTCTTGTGCTGGGATCTTCCATCCTGGCATTCTACAACAATGCCCGTAGGGATATGTGTAAGCCTGACCGCCGATTCCGTTTTGTTAACATGCTGGCCACCCGCTCCAGAGGACCTGAAGGTGTCTCTTTTCACATCCTTCATGTCAATTTTTACATCCAGTTCATCTGCTTCCGGCAATACGGCAACAGTAGCTGCTGATGTATGCACCCTGCCCTGAGACTCGGTTTCAGGAACACGTTGTACACGATGTACACCGCTTTCAAATTTCAGAATTCCATAAGCTCCCGGTTCTTCTACACCAAAAGATATCCTGCTGTATCCTCCGGCAGTGCCCTCCACCATCTCTAAAAGTTCGGTTTTCCACCCTTTTTGTGAGCAATACCGCTGGTACATACGATATAGATCTCCAGCAAAAATACTTGCCTCATCTCCTCCTGTTCCGGCTCTGATCTCAACAATGGCTGTTTTGTCATCCTCAGGATCCTTTGGGATCAACAAGATCTTTATCCTGTCTTCCATCGGTTCCTTTTTTCCTGACAATTCATCAAGCTCCATTTTTGCCATTTCCTTCAACTCGTCATCCCTCTCATTCTTCAGGATCTCCTTTGCGTCCGTTATGTTGCTGAGAAGATCTCTGTACTCGTGGTACACCTCCACGATAGATTTAAGGTCTCCGTACTCTTTGTTGAGTTTGTTGAATTTGTTGATGTCAGAAATGATGTCAGGATCACTCAGGCGAATCTCAACTTCTTTGAATCTTTGGTATATTGCTTCTAACTTTTCCAGCATCCCGGGAAAATAAGGTGCAAAGGTACTGTTTTGGATTCGGAAAAGAGTAATCCATATATGTCGAAATTATCTATCAGAAGAAGGATAAAAACCCCAAGACCAAAACACCGTTTGCACCTAACGGGCAAGAATAATTCGTCTCGTCTCCATTCTTTCTTTTCCCTCGACTTTAACGAAATAGATGCCTTCGGAGTAAGAACTCAGGTCCCATCGTATCCTTTTATCCGTCTTTTCGGTCAATTGTAGCAACTTTCCGGAAAGGTCAGTCAATGCAACCGATTCGGCAAATTTTGGAGGTTCGATCGTGATGGTGCCGGATGTGGGAACCGGGAAGACTTTCCATTTGTCTTTTTCGTCGTTGTTCTCAAACATATATGGAGGAGGAATGTCAGAATAAGAGGAGTCCGAAGGCAACAAACCAGATACGTCCGGAAAACCGCCATGGGGTTCTAGATGGTTGATTGACATTGTGTCGATCAGCGCCAGTTCCTGTTCCTGACATTGGGGAATGAAGGTATATTGCTGGATCAGTCTTCTGAATATTTCGTTCAGTTTTTCTGTGTTAAACTTATCCGTGGTGGGTCTTGTGTGTTTATTTCCTATTCCGCTGTCATCTGTTAAGAACACGTATGTTCCGTTTGTCAGAAGAGCCATGGACCGCATTAGGTATTCCAGACTTTTATCTGATCCTGTTCCTACTCCACTGGACACGACCGGAACTATTCGAATTCCCATTTTAGAGGCCCGCATGATCTGCATATGAAGTTTCTGAACTATTATCTCCGTATGACCAGGTGGTTCATCCAATATTAGAAAGATGATCCTTGAACGCGCTCGATCCGACCAGTTCATTGAATCTAACGCTGTTCGAAGTGCTTCTTCGACCTCTTCAAGGCCACCACCTCCTGCACCATGGCCCTGAACAAAAGATCTTGTCAAAGACAAATCATCAG
This sequence comes from Bacteroidetes bacterium UBA6491, assembly GCA_002436505.1. GTDB lineage: Bacteria > Bacteroidota > Bacteroidia > NS11-12g > UBA9320 > UBA6491. The sequence continues at coordinate 1,780 of DJML01000078.1, forward strand.
ATAACGGGCTTGATTGTGTAACATAATCATTGCCTGCACATTTGTAAAAAACAGCTCCTGTGTTAACAGCAAGCCCTGTGGCTAGATCTTCCATTTCATTGACAATGTTTAGAAGGTCGCTTTTCAGGTACTCGATCTCGTCTGACATGGAACCCGTTGCGTCGACCACAAATACGATCTCGGCCAGATCACTCATTTCGCACGAGCTGTTGATGGTCCAGGTAGTTATCCCTTCGTTTATCGGTCGAATAGCGCCTTTATGAATAATATTCCAGTCATCTTTAAGTTTTAATTCGAGATGGCTGAAATCAAGGTCTGAACTGCTTAATTTCTGTTCCCATTTGTACCATAGTTCTGCTTTGCCTGTATTGTCCGTTCTGGATTCCCATATTGTGTCCTTGCTGCGTTTGCTAAACAGATACACCGTTTGATCTACTACCGGAGCCCCCTTTTCGTTGATCAACTGAAAGGTTATGCGGCTATCAGGGTACAGCTTCCATCGGTCCTGATAATTTGAAAGATCCGTTTTGTCAATGTCGGTCCAAAGATCCCATTTGCTAAAGTCATGGATCTCCCCTGCGGTGAGTTGCCCCCCCTCAGTAAATGATACCTGGCTTTGGTTTCTGTCCTTCTCAATCATTGTCTTTTGATGTTTTGATTCTGACCGATTGGCGGAAAAGGAAATCGACCTTTGGTTTTTGTCCGACACCCGAGTACCATCAATATGATAAGAAACTGACGCTATTGATGAAACACTTCTTGTTGGCAATTTCTGTGTCGTTTTTACTACCACTTCTTCCAGCTTAACTTCATCGCTTTGCATTGTCAGAAATATCTTAGTATCAGCTGCAGAAAGTGTGATGGTTGTATCTATTTTCTTGTATTCAATGCTTGTTGCCAGCAACCGGACCGTACTTGTCTGTTTCGGAAGGGTAAACGTGCAGCCATACTCGCTGCTTTGGCGTGCCCCTATTGTTGTTCCGTTCGAATCAAGCAATATGACATCTACGTAAAGTATGGGATCACCATTGAGGTCATTGAGTAAAACGTTAAGTTTTTTGTCTGATGATTGAGCAAATGCTGTAATGGTCAGACCGGCGATGATGAAAAAGATCAAATTGCGCATAATTGTATTCATTTGGTACTATGGATACAATTTCCTTATAAAAAGTAAATGTTGCCAGCCGATGGTCAACCCAAAATCATCAGTAGTAAATTACCGTATAAAAAGTCCCTCATTTGCTTTCCTGTAGAAAAATAAATCTCTGCATTTGTTTCTCTGAGGGGACCATACATCGATCACGTTTCCCAAACCAATGGTATCTGTTTCTGCTGATCCAATCATAGATCCTGTCTCGTATCACCCTGGGGACAATCATGAATACTGCCAGCAAAGGGTACAAGCCGCTCATCGACCTTGAAATTTGCAAAACAGCGCTGGATTTAACAAGAACCTTTCCCCTGTCGTACAGCACAATGCTGTCTATGTTCTCATTTTGTCTGTTTACGTGTTTTAAAAAGATCTTTGATTTGGCAGATTGTAATGGAGCTAAAAGAAATTTTCCCTTAGGATCATGACGGAATACTAGTTGAACGCTTCTGTTGCATAAATTGCAAACCCCGTCAAAAAAGATGATCCTTGAATCTAGATATTCCATAATAGAATCCACATTGCAAATAAAGTAAACATCTGTGCAGGAATCTTGTTTCATTGTATGCAATAAATATCCGATTCATGCGCTTAATGATTCAGGTGGTAAATTTGCAGATTCATGGCAAAAATTTCGATCAACGTTTCAGAAGGAAAATTAGAGAAGAAGGATGTCATTCTTGGCATTGATCTTGGGACAACGAATAGCATTGCGGCCTATGTTCCATCAGGCTCTGGGCTACCGTTTCCCATAGGTGACGAAGAGGTCATTGTGCCATCTGTTGTTCATTTTAACGGTGATGGTAATCGAACCGTGGGGCGATCCGCTAAAAAATTTCTGACCAGCGACCCCGAAAACACCATTTATTCTGTCAAGCGTTTGATGGGCAAATCATATGCTGACGTTGTCGAGCACTCTTCTTATTTTGGATACAAGATCATTGACGATGACACCGAGAGCCTTGTCAAAGTACGCGTAGGAGACTCCTTTTATTCTCCTATTGAGCTTTCATCAGAAATACTCAAAGAACTTAAATATCGTGCAGAATCCTACATTGGACATGAGCTCAGAAAAGTGGTAATCACTGTTCCGGCTTATTTTAATGATGTCCAGCGACAGGCGACCCGGGACGCCGGAAAGCTGGCAGGAATGGATGTACTGAGGATAATTAACGAGCCCACAGCCGCAAGCCTTGCATACGGAATAGGCCTTGACAAAGAACAGACGAAACAGGTGGCTGTTTACGACCTTGGCGGCGGCACATTCGATATATCGGTCCTTAGGATCGAACAAGGTGTTTTCGAGGTTCTTTCAACACATGGGGACACTTACCTAGGAGGAGATGATATTGACCGGGCCATTGTGGATCACTGGGTGTCTGACCTGGGAATCAATGTTAACAGCAGGGAAGAACAACAAAAATTGCGTTTACTGGCAGAAAAAGCCAAAATACACCTAACGGAAAATAAAACCTTTGAAGAAGCCCTGGAGGGAAATTTGTTGCAACTATCCAGGCAAAAATTCAATGAGTTGATCCGGCCCGTCGTAGATAAAACCATCCGTTCCTGTGAAGAAGCAATGAAAGATTCAGGGCTAAAAGTAAGCGAAATAGATGAAGTGATAATGGTTGGAGGATCCAGCAGAGTTCCCCTGGTTAGAGAGTCAGTAAAGAACTTTTTCAACAAAGAGGATCTGCATATTGAGTTGAACCCTGACCTTGTTGTAGCGATGGGAGCAGCGGTAGAAGCTGATATCCTTGCAGGAAACCGGAAAGATCTGCTGTTGCTTGATGTAACCCCATTATCGCTTGGCATTGAAACTCTTGGCGGTCTTATGGATGTTATGATCCCAAGAAATTCAAAAATTCCGGCGAAAGCGGCACGACAGTATACCACATCTGTTGATGGGCAAGTCAATATTAAGATCGGCGTATTCCAGGGGGAAAGGGACAAGGTTTCTTTAAACAGGAAACTGGCAGAGTTTGACCTGAGGGGCATCCCTGCAATGCCTGCAGGACTGCCCAAAGTGGAAGTTACGTTTATGCTGGATGCCGACGGAATCTTACGTGTAACAGCTAAAGAACTGAGATCCGGTATTGAACAAAACGTAATTGTTAAACCACAATACGGGTTAACAGATGAGCAGGTTGAAAAAATGCTGGCAGCTTCACTTGAAAACGCAGAAAGTGATATGAATTACCGCGCTCTGACGGAAGCAAAAACAGAAGCAGAACAATTGATCTATGCAACTGAGCGTTTTATAGAGAATAACAGCGCTATTTTAACCAATGATGAACTATCTACTACACAGTCGTTAGTTGAGAAGTTGAAGAAAGCAATTGGCGCTAATAATAAAGACCTTATACTTGCCTCTCAGGACGGATTGAACGAGTTTACACGCCCATTTGCTGAAAGAGCAATGGACAATGCGATCGGGAAGGCATTAAAAGGTAAAAAGCTGTGAAAAGTTATGGTCTGATATTGGTTTTTGTGTGTTTTAGTTTGATCACTGAGGCACAAAGCTTTAAAGAGGGTGAATCTTTTAAGCTTGGCATCAGCGGTGGATATAACCTTACAACAGTTCGAGGGACTGAACTTATTGATCCAAAGTTGAAAACTGGATTCTCTATAGGAATGTATTATCGCCACAGATTGTCGCCTCGCTTTTATTCGCTTGTTGAGGGCAGAACGACTTTCAAAGGTTCACGGTTCGAGGCCAGGCTGGACGATGATTACGAACGCCTTGATCTTGTGTATATCGATCTGCCCCTGCAATTAATGTTTGACATCAAAAAGGATGATAAACATCTGGTGTTTATCGGTCCTCAGGTTTCTGCACTTGTGAATTCAAGAATGTTCATCCATCAGAACATCAGCGGCCCTGGCAGCTATGCTACTTATCTCAGCAAAGACATTGACCTGCGTTATGTTGACTATTCTGCCGTTGCCGGTTACCAGTATAACGGATATTATATGGGCATTCATGCTGCCCTTAAGGCGAGCGTGTTAAATATCAATAACGGGTTGAACCTTGAAGGAGTCAATCAACCTACAGGAACGAATGGGACCATTTATAACCTTGCCCTCGAATTGATCGTTATGTTTTGACCAAAGGGCTGAACTGCTATGAAAAAGTACTTGTCGCATATTGTCACCTTGCTAGTGAGCATTGCTCTTGTTTTGGGCACACTGGTCTTCATTAACGCAAGAACGAACAACTCAGAATTAGCGGCAGGTAGCAGCTATGGACCTGTTTCTGCTATTCAACTGCCTGAGATTCCGAAATCGATGAATTTTGCCGGCGAAAAAGTAAGGCTTGACCTCCCGGATGTTTATGAGCGTATTGACCGGGAATTCATTATCAATACTTTCTGGCACAGCAATACAATTCTCAATCTTAAACGAAGTGGAAAGTACCTTAAAGAAATTGCATCATACATCAAAGATGAAGGTTGTCCGGACGACTTCAAATACGTTGCAGTTGCTGAAAGTGGGTTGACGAATTCGACTTCCCCGGCCGGGGCAAAGGGTTTCTGGCAATTTATGGAAGGGACCGCATNNATGTTGACGAAAGATACCATCTGGAGCTATCTACTCGTGCGGCATGTGCCTTTTTTAAGGATGCATATAAAACAACCGGAAGCTGGACATTGGCCGCTGCCTCATACAACAGAGGCGTTTCGGGTATTTCTCGTGCTCTTGAAAACCAAAATGTTACAAACTATTATGATCTTTTGTTAAACAGCGAAACCTCACGCTATGTTCCACGAGTTATTGCCATTAAATACATCTTTGCATCACCGGAAAAGTATGGGTTTATAATAAAAAACGGGCAGTCCTATCGTTCGCAACCAGCTAAAAAAATAGAAATTGATCGTGACATACCTGATCTGGTACAATTTGCTAAAGACAATGGAACCAATTACAAGAACCTGAAACTTATGAACCCCTGGCTCCTGAATGATCGCTTGCCTGCTAATGGGAAAAAATACATCATTCTGGTGCCCGACCGGTCCTGATCCATTGCCCTTTAGTTTCTCATGATACCGGCTCCTCTTTTTATGGGTTGCTAAGGAGATTTGCCATCAAACGGTACGAACCAGGTACTCCGGCAGGAAACTGTCTGAAAAAAGACAACCCGGTATACACAAACCTTCCTTTACCAAATCCGGCAACAAGTATGCTCCCTTCGCTTGGCGTTTCCCCTATATCTGCAATACGTATTACTGTTTGATATTCGTCTGCCCACGACCCGGGAAAATACAGGCCGCGTTCCTGTACCCAATTACTGAAGTCTTCCTGAGTTATCTTATTCGGCCAATCGAGAATTTTATTGTTTGCTTCGATAAATTCAACTTTTGCGTTCTCCTCAGTCACCCTCTCCCGCGATAATTCAATGGGGTATGGGCCAATGTCCGTTGTAACCAGCCTGTGGGCAGTGTTGTACTGCACTACCACTACCCCGCCCTTCTGCACAAAAGCGTTTAACAAGCCGTTTATGTACGCCATTTCGTTTACTGTATTGTAGGCCCTGATCCCAACCACCACAGCGTCGTAGTTGCCAAGAACCTCTGACGAAATGTCCTGAGGGATTAGTTGATCCACCTCATATCCCATTAGAGATAAGGCGCCAGGCACCATATCTCCAGCTCCTTGTATATAACCGATCCTTCTAATGTCGGGATCCGTAGCAATATCGATCCTAACCAACCGGGCTTCACAAGAATTAAAGATCGCCTGGGGAATGATATGATCGTATTTGATGAGTTGAAAACCCAGCCCATAAACATCTGTATCGGTTTTGAAATAGCCAGCTATTGTACCGTCATAATTCTCTTTTGTAGGGGTTATAGTGAATGTCACCCGGCGGCGGTCTCCCCTTTTCTCTAGTTCTACATGGTGAAATTTTGGCTCACATGACCACCCTTCGGGAATATTCAGTTCAGCATAACCTGCTATATTATCTGTTCCGGCTATAACCTCCATGGTAACATTTCTGGCCTTCTGATCTTTAAACAGGTAAACATCTTCCTCAAGGTCAACCATGACCGAAGGAGTGACAATTAGCGGGTGTTTGACCTCTCCTTTAACAGGATCTGTGGCACTATAAACAATCGGAATCTTTCTGGTGATGTTGTTTCCGTTGATCGAAGCGGTGCAATTGAAGAAAAGATTGTTTTCAATATTCGGGAGGCCTATCAACATTTGGTCATCCACGTGATACATCCCTGTTGTCGACTGGTTATTAAGCCAGTAAGGTTGCGAAATTGGCATCCGGTTTAAGGATATCTCCTGCTCAAACATTATTACACCCTGTGTCTTATTGTGGTTTGTGATCTTTTGCATTTTGTTTGGGCCGAAACCGCATTCAGTAAGATCAAAGTCGATGTCAGGAACCCTGTTCACAGCTCGTACGTTCACTGTTATTTGATCTCCTGAAGCAACCAGTTCCTCTGAATAAGTTGCTTCAATGTATACGCCGGAACAGAGAAATATTATTTCATTGATCTGGTTGATCAGCCGGTGTCGTAAATGTTCATCCGTTGCCGCTGTTCTTTTTATCGTTTTTAATAGTCCAAAAAGTTCGTCAACTGATCTTTGCGGAGAATTAATGCTATAGTTGCTGATGATCTTTTGAAGTTTCTTTTGATGGTCTCCAAGTCCTATCCTTCCCCATGAAAGATCAACACCATCAAATATGCCTTTCTCTACGGGTTCTCCCTTGATGATCTGCAGATATTCGTACTCTTCTCCGCGGTCCGGTGTGCTTCCAAAACCCTGACTTTTGTGGTGGCTTCTGCTCAGGGAAGCAATTTCGGAACAAGACAACCCCAATTCGCCAATATATTTGCTCACTTCCAGTTTTAAATATTTGCCTGGGTTTTCCTCAATTTCTTTGTCAAACGATTCTGCGCTTCCAAAAAACCACCAGCTTGTGTTCCAAAAAAGTCTCTTAGGTTGCCATATGCTTACGTATTCAAGTTGTTCTGGAAAGGCATCCGGATCTCCAGCAAGATCAAATGCTTCGGCGGCTAAGATTGCTGATGCCGTATGGTGGCCGTGGGTTGCCCTTCCCTCTCTTTTCTCTGTAGAAAAGCGTGTAATGATTACATCAGGTCTTGTTTTCCTGATGGCCCAGACCACATCTGCCAGTACCTTTTTTCTGTCCCAGATCGTAAAAGACTCTTCTGGCGTTTTTGAGTAACCAAAATCATTTGCCCTGGTAAACATTTGTTCTCCGCCGTCAGTCTTTCTTGCCTGCAGCAGTTCCTGTGTTCTGATAACCCCCAGACCATCTCTTATCTCCGGACCTACCAGGTTTTGCCCTCCATCCCCTCTGGTAAGGGAAAGATACGTGACGTTTGCTTTTAAGTCGTTGGTGATCCAGCTGATCAATCTCGTGTTCTCGTCATCTGGATGTGCAGCAATATACATTACCGAACCCGTGACCTCACATTTCATGAGTTTATGTAAAATCTCAGAAGACGAAGTTGGCTGATGGTAAAAGTTCTGTGCTTTTAGATTGGCCCGAATCGCTATTAAAAGACAGGACAATAGCAAAACCTTTAGTTTAACAGGGTATCTCATTTATATATTTTTTATCTCCCGGATCTTTTTTAGAAAGGAGCTCACGCTTTTGTCAAGTATATTAAAAACCTCATTAAATCCCTCTCTGCCTCCATAATAAGGGTCAGGAACATCACTTCGGGGGTTTTCGGGATCATATATCCTCATTAACTCAATTTTTGCAGTAAAATCATCATTTGTTAACGCATAAATGTTTCTTTGGTTTGAGCCATCCATAGCAAGGATGTGATCATAATAATAAAGATCGTCTATTTTAATTTGGCGTGCTCGAGAAATTAACTCAATGCCGTTCTCTCTTGCCGTGTTCCTCATTCTTTCATCAGGAAGCGCCCCCACATGATAATCTGCCGTGCCTGCACTATCTACCACAAAAAGATCGTTGATCCCTTGTGCTTCAATCTTTGCCAGCAACAGGCCTTCTGCCATAGGAGACCGGCAAATATTTCCGAGACAAACAAACAACACTTTCACTTTTTCCATTGGGTTCGAAATTATCATTCTTTTTCTTTGTCGGCGTTTACACTGCCTTATTAATCTTTATCTTCGGCTTATTATGGATTGGATCATAGTTATCGCAGGCATTTTTTTACTCATTACCGGCTTAGCCGGCTGCGTTTTTCCGGTAATACCCGGACCACCTATTGCATATGGTGCCCTGCTGCTGTTGTTACTGCATTCTTCGGCCAGTGCAAATATCTCCACAGGAACTTACATTTGGCTTGGATCAGGCGTTGTGGCTGTGTTGGTTCTTGATTTTATTCTTCCTGTTATTGGGGCGAAAAGGACCGGCGGGACAAAAGCTGGCAAAATAGGAAGTACCATTGGATTGGTATTCAGCCTTTTCCTAAACCCAATTATGATAATAATCGGTCCTTTTATTGGCGCTGTGGTCGGTGAACTGCTGGCGGGACAAACACAGAAGACTGCACTCAGGTCCGGACTAGGATCTTTCCTCGGGTTTCTGACCGGAACTTTTCTTAAAATAATCGTAACCGGGTTCGTCGCATATACCTTTGTTCATGCATTGATAGGATAATCTCTTAAATTTGATTTTATGCAACGAAAAACTTTTTTCATTATCAGCTCAATTGCCTTGTTCGCCCTTGGTCTTGCCATGGTTATTATAGGCGTCAGAAACAATATGACCCCACCGACACTTACAGGTATCGGTTTCTGGATAATTGCACAAGTGATCATGTACCTGGGTCGCTCTATGAAATAGTCCAGGCATGAATCGGTTTTACATCAGAATGTTGCCCTTATCTTTGCGATGATATTCATGAAGAACAGAATTACCGGTCTTTTTGGCATTAAGTATCCTGTTATCCAGGCTGGGATGATCTGGTGCAGTGGTTGGCGTCTGGCGGCGGCGGTTAGCAATGAAGGCGGTTTGGGCCTGATAGGTGCCGGAAGCATGTACCCCGATGTTTTGCGTGAACATATTCAAAAATGCAAAACCGCCACAGATAAGCCTTTCGGTGTGAACGTTCCTTTGCTGTATCCTGATATTGATCAGATAATGCAAATTATTCGAGAAGAAGAAGTGAAGATCGTCTTTACGTCAGCAGGGAACCCTGCGACCTGGACCCCATTCCTTAAAGAACACGGAATCACCACAGTTCACGTAATATCAAATGTCAAATTCGCCAAAAAAGCTGAAAGCTCAGGTGTAGATGCCGTGGTAGCTGAAGGTTTTGAGGCAGGCGGGCACAATGGAAGAGAAGAGACCACCACAATGGTTCTGGTGCCTCATGTTGTTGACGAGGTAACCATTCCTGTGATCGCAGCTGGAGGAATTGGTTCAGGCAGGACCATGGCAGCAGCAATGGCGCTAGGCGCAGAAGGGGTGCAGATAGGCAGCCGTTTCGCCGCATCAGAAGAATCATCGGCGCATTTAAATTTTAAAGAAAAGATCGTTGAAGCTACCGAAGGGAGCACTAAATTGAGCTTGAAAAAACTGGTGCCTGTACGTCTTTTAAAGAACAAGTTCTTTGACACCGTTGCAGAAGCAGAGGAACGATGCGCGTCCATTGAAGAGCTTGTTGATCTGCTTGGAAGAGCCCGTGCCAAAAGAGGGATGTTTGAAGGCGATATGGATGAAGGCGAGCTTGAGATAGGACAAATCAGTGGTTATATTCATGAGATAAAACCAGCTGCCGTTATTGTTAAAGAGATAATTGCAGAATATAACCTTACAGTTGAAAAAATTGGGAGACAGAAATATTAACGAAACAAAGGTCCTGGAGACCGACAACCCTGAATACAATCTTTGGGAATTAAAAAATGGCATTCGCGTTTTTTACAAACAGGTGAAAAGCACGCGAATTATGCACTGTGGCTATTTTATTGATGCCGGGTCTCGTGACGAAAAGACCAATGAAGCAGGACTAGCACACTTAATAGAGCACATGCTTTTTAAAGGTACAAGGAAGAGATCGGCGACAAGAATTCTTAACCGCCTGGAGGTTGTCGGAGGAGAGCTGAACGCATTTACGACAAAGGATAAAACAATTATTTATGCTTCAATTGTTGCAGACCACACCCTAAGAGCCATTGACCTCCTTACTGACATCACTTTTTATTCTGTTTTTCCTGACAAAGAACTTGAAAAAGAGAAAAAAGTAATTTATGAAGAGATCGATATGTACCTGGACACTCCTGAGGAACGGATCTTTGATGATTTTCAGGAAAAGGTCTATGCAAATCACCCGCTTGGCGTTAACATTCTGGGAACAAAGGATCATATTGCTAAATTTTCCAGAAAGAATATTCTGGCCTTTATAAAGCGAAACTATGCCTCTAACCGCATTGTCGTTGGAGGTGTTGGACCCTGGTCACCCGGACGGTTTATCCGAATGTTAGAAAAGATCGTCGCTCCCGTTAAGATCAATCCAGGTGATTTTCATAGAAATACATTTGAGAAATACCGGCCATTTAACACAAAGGAGAAAACTACGTTTGTTCAATCTCATACCATGGTCGGGGGTCCGGCGTATCCCCAGGAGCACGAACTTAGACCGGCTCTAATGCTGCTGATAAACATACTGGCAGGACCAAGCCTTAACTCAAGATTAAATCTGCTACTCAGGGAGAAACATGCATATACCTACAGTGTAGAAGCATCCTATCAAACACTCACTGATACTGGTCTTTTCAATATTTACTGGTCGTGTGAAGCATCAAACAACCAGAAGGTATTAAAATTGGTATTGGCTGAGCTAAACAGGTGGAAAAAGCCATTATTGTCTGAATTTCAGCTAAATAAATATAAGCAACAATTCAAAGGACAAATGATAATGGGAGAAGAAAGCAATTTGAGCCTTATGTTTTTGCTGGGTAAAAGCATTCTTGATCTGGAGAAGGTGGAGTCTCTGGAATATGATCTGGAGAAAGTAGATAACATAACCAATGAACAGCTGGTTCAGGTGGCAAATGAGATTTTTTCCAAAGACAACTTAAGTACGCTCAACTACCTTCCGGAAAGCAACAATTAATATATAAGAAGTTATTCGGTCAATAAAAAAGCCCTGCTAACAGCAAGGCCTTTTTGTCGGGGTGACTGGATTCGAACCAGCGACCACACGCCCCCCAGACGTGTACTCTAACCGGGCTGAGCTACACCCCGAATTATTTACAAAGATAATGGAATTATCAAAGAGGGTTTTTACTCTTCACCTTGAAATTGACGAAGAAAACGTATGTCATTTTCAAAAAATATCCGCAGATCTTTTACGCCATATTTAAACAACGTTATCCGCTCCACTCCCATTCCAAAAGCAAAACCGGAATAGGTTTCCGGATCAATATCATTGTTCCTTAACACATTTTCATCTACCATACCACACCCGAGTATCTCCAACCAACCGCTTCCTTTTGTTAATCTCCTGTCCTCCTCTGTTGTCACACCCAGGTATATATCCATTTCAGCTGATGGCTCAGTAAAAGGAAAATAAGACGGTCTGAACCTGACCTTGGTACCTTCTCCAAAAAACTCCTGTACAAACAGATATAAAGTTTGTTTTAAATCAGCGAACGAAACGCCTTTATCAATATACAAACCTTCTATTTGGTGAAAAAAACTGTTGGATCGCGCCGAAATAGCCTCATTTCTGTACACCCTGCCTGGAGATATTGTCCTTATTGGCGGATCCTCGCTTTCCATTACACGTACCTGTACCGACGAAGTGTGCGTCCTTAATGAAAAATCTTCATCTATAAAAAACGTATCCTGCATGTCCCTCGCAGGATGATTCTCAGGAAAGTTTAATGCCGTGAAATTATGCCAGTCATCTTCAACCTCCGGTCCTTCGGAAATTGAAAATCCCATTTTCATAAATACATCGATCATTTGATTTAAAACTATTGAAATAGGATGCCTGCTTCCTGCATCCAGGGGTAATCCCGGTAATGAATCATCATAAACGGGTCCTGCCGCTGCTTCATTGCTCAAAAGCTCAGCACTCTTGTCATCATAGATAGACTGAACCTTTTGTTTTAAATCATTTAGCGGCCCACCAAACTCCTTTTTAGCCTGCCCATCCAGTTCTCTGAATTTAGAAAAAAGATCATTTAGCATCCCTTTCTTGACTAAAAACTTCATTCGAAAAGCTTCCAGATCCTCCCTGGAATCTATTTTGAAACTTAACGCCTGCTTCTGAAGATCTTTAATCAGTTCTTTCATTTCATTTTTTTACTAAAACGTTTTCAAAAATAAGTAGTTTCTGATCGGAAGTAACAATTTGTGTTTTCAACGGTAGTATAAGAATATTAAGTTTTAAATAAGTTCTTCTTTATTCTTATAAGGGTGTGAATTTGTGGAATACTCTCTGATTTTTAAGATGAGATTTTTCTTTCAACAATATTTCCTTTTACGATCAATCAAATAAATATTTAAAAATGAGACGATTGTAAAAGTTATGCCATTTTATACCAGCCTATTAATCTCTGTTCCCACACCGAAATGTGAAATACTATAGGAAGTGAGGAATGTTACCATGATGTGAATTTGTTTAGTGTAAATTCATGGTTATCCTCAATTGAATAAATAACCGCCCTTTAAGAATAAGATCTTAACAGCTATTCTGTGGTTGTCCACGTATATTGGTGGATTATGTAACACATAGATAATAAGGTAATTAAGCTTTATTTTATCAAAATGAATACATCCTCAATGGTCCATTTGGTTCTGATCTCAGTCTTTTTTGGGTACAAAATCAGTGGTTCTGGCTGTATGTTTTGAAGAATATTACCGCCATCCCATTGTTTGTTCTTGTTGAGATCGTAGTAATATCTGAAAGAGTAGGTTCCTGGACCAATATTATGGTATTTAATATCCAGGACTGAGTTGCTTTCAATCACATCCTCCCTGTATACTTTATTGCTTTTTATTAGTTGGAAAAACAGCGGCGCATCTACCGTATCTGCACGCTCTACATTGATAAACAAGTTGCCGAGGTTATTTTCCGACTGTACCTTGAGGCGAACAGTGTCAACGTCAGATGGTATACCGTAAAAATCAGTTAAAAACGCTGAATCCATAATGAACGCATAAGCAGTTTGACCGTCAAAGGGATACTTTATTATAAATTCAGAAGGAATGTCTCCTGGAATAATTTCATAATTGGCGATCTCAATGGAATCTTTAATAAGATGCGATCGTTCCTTTGATATATTAAGAACGGGCCTGCTGTATTTAAAAGTAACACCTTCAGGACCGGGTAATGCAAAGGTTTCTTTCTGAATTGTTTCTGTTTTGCGCCCGGGTTTAAAATATTTCGGTTTTATATTAACAGGAAACGAGTCGCTGCCAATAATTGCCAAACCTCTTACCGTTGATGTATCTGTGTATTTGGCGAGGTAAAATAGAAACGTATCTCTTGTGTCTGTAAGATGCTGGGGTATATGTGGCTTTTTATAATGATCAAAATAATTGATTCTCAGGTTAACCTCTTCCAATGGCAGTAAAGGACGGTTAAATACTAGTCTGTATGTGCCCGGCAAAGTGGTGCTTTGGTCTTTTAGTTTTAATGGGACCGAAGGAACCCATTCAACAACAGACATATCAATG
>DJML01000026.1 GCA_002436505.1 Bacteroidetes bacterium UBA6491
GACGGCGCGATCACATACCAGTGGGAGTACAGCGACAACAATTCTACATGGAATACGATCGCAGGAGCCACCAACAGCACCTATAATTCAGGAGTTCTGACTCAGGACCGTTGGTTCAGACGTTGGGCCACATCTACTTTGACAGAGAACGGCAATACCAAAGCTTGTGCTGAGGTTTCCAATATCATCAAAGTAACGGTCAACAACATGACGCCTGGAACTGCGGGGAATGATCAGTCATTCTGCTATGGAGAGACAGCAAATGATCTTTCTGTAACTGGTGCAACTGGAGACGGTCCATTGACGTATCAATGGCAGTCGAACACCACAGGTTGTGATGGATCATGGTCTGACATTAATGGAGCAACATCCACAACATACTCTCCGGGAGTGATGTATGACTCAGCATATTACAGAGTGCTTGTAACATCTACATTGAATGGCAAACCGTGTACTGAAGCAACCAACTGCGTAACGATCATCGTATGGCCGTTGCCGGAAGTTTCAATTACACCTTTGGATTCAATTTGTGCAGATGAAGATCCATTCGAATTGACAATTGGCTCACCAACAGGAGGTACCTACAGCGGGCAGAATGTTGTCAACAACTGGTTCTATCCTCATCCGGACATCATCGGTAACCACGTTATAGTATACTCATATACTGACGTTAACGGATGTACTGATACGGCTCAAACCACTGTGCGAGTTCGCGGTTGCGGTTTCTCACAATGCGCGCAGTCTCAAGGATACTGGGGGAATACAAATGGAACGCCATGTTATTTCGATACATTGCATTTCGATACCCTCAATCCACCGAACACATATGAACTGCTTGAGTACTTGCTTGATACAGATATGATCTTAGGTGATCCTAGCAACTGTGGTGACAAGTACCGCTCGTTCAGGATCACAGATCAGGATGTTCAGAATGTACTTGATGTATTGCCGGCAGGTGGTCCTTCAGGTCCGTTCTTCTCCCATAAAGGTGGCTGTTCGGATCCGTCCGACCTTGAGTCTTACTTCAATGGGAATGGTGATATAGTACCTGCAGTTGCGAAATTGCATAACAAAACCGGAAGAATTAGAAATACGCTGATCGGTCAGACATTTGCAATGATGCTTAGCGTACGAAACAATGTCGGTTTCGAAAATGCAGCAATAACAGGTGACATCCTTGTAACCGTTGATGGCGAATGTGTAGGTGATCATCAGATGAGCCCGGATACGACAAAGAGATATACGTATATCCCATCCTCGATCCGTACTTACCTTGGCGGAAGCTACACTGTAGGTGACCTGCTTGAACTCGCGAACAATGCCCTTTCAGGAGCATATGTTCCATCCGGTTCAAACCCGACCTACACAGAGATCACGGCAGCACTTGATGGATTCATTGACGCTTTCCACGATTGTAGGATTCTTGTTAACCAGAAAGAAAACCTAAACAAACGTGAGGAGAGATTGTATGATTCACCAGACGCTGATCCTGCTGGAGATTTCGCAAGAATGAACGACCTGAACATGCTCGTTCAACCTAACCCATTCAATGGCGATCTAACGATCAATATTTACACCGAGTCAGATGGAGCTTACAACTTCTCTATGTACAACGTGATGGGTCAGACATTATATAACGTAACGATAGAATTAACAAGTGGATTAAACACTTTTGATCTGTCGACCATTCCAGCAACTGAAAACGTTGTTACAGACCTTCTGTCATTGCCTGAAGGAATGTACTTTGTAGTTGTTGATGGAAATGATAGTTCTGTGACGAAGAAAGTGATCAAAAAAGCAATGGATTAAGATCACTTCCAGGATCTGGGGTCCTGAGATCAGACTAGATCACAAGCGGTTCTCTTTATGAGAACCGCTTTTTTTTTGCATCATTAATGCACTTCCTGTCAAAAATTACCGCAATTGTCTATGATCAAAACGTGGTCAGAATAAATCGCTTACAATTCATCTGGTAAGAGTTGATTGATCCCCTATAGGTGCATTTCAATGCCTACTTAGAATTTAAAAAGTGAGATAGTGGAAGATTGATGCAATTAATTGAAATAAAGCATATTACAAAGTCACCTTTGTTGATTTGCCCTGACCCTAGTATTTCCAGCGATTGGCCAGGGAAACCAGTGATAACATAACCGGTACTTCTATCAATACTCCAACAACAGTAGCCAGCGAGGCGCCGGATTCCATCCCGAACAATGATATTGCTACAGCAACCGCAAGCTCAAAAAAATTGCTTGCACCGATCATGGATGCAGGTGCACAGATCTGGTGTTTCAGTTTCAAATATTTGCCGGTAAACCATGTGATGAAAAAGATAAAATAGGTCTGTATGGTCAATGGTATTGCTATCAGTAAAATTACCACCGGGCGATCTATGATCTTATCGCCCTGAAAAGCAAATAAAAGGATCAGTGTACTCAGCAGGGCTGAAATAGAAAGAGGTTTTAATTTTTTTAAAAATACCCCCTGGAACCATTCTTCACCTTTGCGTGCTCTGATCCATTTATTTGAAAGATATCCTGCTATAAGAGGAATTGCTACAAACACTATAACTGAAACGGCCAGTGTCTCATAGGGGATCCCGATATTCGCTCCTTCACTGTTCCTGAAATCAATCCCGAAGACCGTAAAAAGTAACCCGACGATAGGAATGAAAGCGATAAGTAGGATCAGATCATTTACTGAAACCTGGACCAGCGTGTAATTCGCATTTCCTTTAGTTAGATAGGACCACACGAAGACCATGGCTGTACAAGGTGCCGCACCAAGCAAAATGGCTCCGGCCAGATATTCCTCTGCTTCGGCTGGTGTAATCCATGCCTGATAAAGTTTGTAAAAGAAAATGTATCCGAAAATGGCCATGGTAAAGGGTTTGATCAGCCAGTTAACTACTACCGTCAAACCGAGGCCTTTCCAATTCCGTCCTACGTCTTTGATAGAGGAGAAATCAATTTGTACCATCATAGGATAGATCATTAACCACACGAGTATGGCAACAGGTATATTTACCTGTGCTATTTCCCATTCACTTAAAACATTTACCACGCCATCCGTCAAATGACCAAGTAGTATTCCAGATACAATGCAAAGAATAACCCAGATGGTCAGGTAACGTTCGAAGAAGCCCATTTTTGCTTCATTGTTGCTCATATTGCTAATTCATTAAATATGTAATAAAGTTCTGTTCCGATCTGTTGCGACCTTTCCAGATATTTCATCTTTTTGTCCATATGCTGGTCATATGCCTTGGGATCTTCATAGGTAAGCGATAACCGTAATTCAGCCTGCGGGATGAACGGACAGTTTTCCGCCGCATCAGAACAAGTCATTATGGCAATGAAACGGTTCGGGTTGGTGGAATGTGAATACACCTTTGAAAAGACGGTCATAGGATGACTATCTCCGTTGTAAAAGACCTCATAGTGAGGATTTTGGCCGTCTTCTTTGCGCATGATATGTATTCCCTGCTGGGTAAGAGTTTCGATCACAGCAGGATATATTGCTGTTTCTTCAGTTCCGCCCGAGAAACAATGTATGTTTTTTAGCCTAAAATTATAGGCCATTATCTGGCCCCAAACCTGCGCAAAAACACTTCTTCTTGAATTATGGGTACAAATGAACTGGATGTTGACCTCAGGTTCGTTGCTTCTGGTTTTTAATTGGGTAACAACTTGGTCGAGCAATGCTTTTCGCTCCTCCGGAATGTTTCCCTGCAAACCACGGAATTTGTCTATCGTTTGTTGAAGTACGGGGTAAAACATTGGCTCAATTAACAGCAACCTGAATTAATGTCGCAGCAATATTCATTTTTAGTTCCTAGATCACGCAATTCTATTTTTTGCTTTTTCAAGGGAATGCCGCAGTTATCAGATGCCAGACAGGCAACTTCTGTGTTGGACAGTTTCATCCCTTCAGGCCCTTCTTCCAGCCTGTAAACACCTACAGTGTCGTTCTGATGCTCTACCAGTATATCCAGATCTTTCAATGGAATGTGTTGTTCTGTTTTGGCAATAATATCCAGAAATTTAGATGGCGTTAAGCGATGATCTGTGTCATCTGCCTCCAGCAATTGAATGCTTATGTGGTGATCTTCCCTGTATTTACCGCCGCAATCAAGATATTTTTTTGTCGTAATTCCTAACTCTGTTAAATGAGCATGAGCTGCAACACTTCTGCCATTTGGTAATCGAAAATTTATCTCATTGCCCCTGTTAAGGTAGTCTTTTAGTTCTGATAGTTTCATTTTACGTTTTTTATCTAAATGTTAACAACAGGAATCATCCGGTGATGGATAACGATCCAATAAACCGCACAAAATGGTTTTAATTTCTGCCCATTTTTTCAGGTCAATACAGTAACTGACCGATACGCCTTCAATAGTTCCCTTTATTATTCCTGTCAGCTTTAATTCCTTGAGATGCTGGCTTACAGTAGCCTGTGCCAGACCGACCTCCTGTACCAGGTCACCGGTGATGCACGAAGGTGCACTAAGCAAATGCTCCAGTATGGCCACTCTTGCCGGATGGGCAAGTATTTTAGCCACCTCGGCAATGCGATTTTGATCTTCAGAGAACAGCTCCGTTTTTGTAACTCCCATGATTATATTGCAATATTACGATAAATGTTGGATTTGGTGAACAGAAATTGTAAAATCGTGCAATAATATCTTTATTTATGCGGTTATGCTTCACGCTAATTTGACACAATTCCGACAGCCGTTAATATATTTCTTCGAACTTTGCATCAGATGAAAACAAAAGCCAGGATCGTTTTTTCCGTTGTGGGTCTGATCACACTAGCTGCATTGGTCGTCCCTGCATTTATACCTTGCAACGCCGACAGATCACAATGCGTGACCGACAAACTAAATGCTAATAAGTCGGGTGATTGCGAGTTAAAAACATTTGAATGCAGATAGAACTGTAATTTTCTTTACACCTGCATTACATTTGTACCGTGACAAATTCACGGACCAAATATTCTCTATTCATTTTTCTGTTCACTTTTCAGGTGTTTCTCGGTTTTGCGCAGGAATTTAAGAAAGGTTTATGGTTTGGTTATTCCCATGGTCTTATTTCACCGGATCTGCCTAAGATTGATTTTACTAACGAACATGGTACATGGTCTAAAACAGGTATTGGGTATGACGTTGCGATCTCTCCTCATTTACTTGGTACAGTGGGTTATGAACGTGCAACGATCTTTAATTATGGATCGGACGGAATATTGATCCCGGTTTCGGTTATCCACGGGCCAGGTGTTGCTGCGAGTTATTATCCGCTCTCAGCTTTTGCCAAAAATGGCGGTCCTGTCGTCAGATTTTTGCCTTACATTTCCTTAGGTGTTGATTTTCAGTACTGGACCACAAATACTACAGACCCGCGGGACGAGGTTGAAGGAATTTATATTTTTCCGAAAACATATATCGGGGCTTCATCTCACCTAGGAGATTATACTGTTCTGCATGCAGGCTTAGGGATGCATTTTACGGCCTCAGGGCGCACCCATAACAATGAAACATTCAGTGGCCAGGTAAGGCTGGCGTATGATTTTCATGTCCGAAGACAACAAGAAATCTCACAATCCTATTCCCAGGCCCGGAAATTAGCTGATAATCTTACGCTGGTAACGGATTCTATGTCTCTCGAACTCCAGCTTGAGGTTGATAAATTAAAATTTGCAATAACTGAATACGAAACATTGCTGAAAGGCCTTGCCGCTGATGTTGATTCTATTCAAGGTAAATATACTGATCTCATGAGCTCGCATCTGGATACCTTGTCATTGATCAAGGACCTGAGAATGCAGTTGGAGTCAGTATCCAGAGCGTATGACTCCATTTCTGTGAACTCGTGGGATTCAATAGCGGTCCTTCGCAGCTCTGATCCCCTTCACGATCTGAAAAGCAAAAAGAATTTGACCGGAGGCACGTATCTGGTTTTATACACTGGAAGATCAATGGCCATCAATTCACAGTTGTACGAAGAAGTTCGCTCAGAGTACCAAAAAGTATGGTTGGTTGAGAATTATTATGGCGTTCGTCGTGTACTGATATGGTTACCTGATTCTGAGCTTGAAAAAGAGTGGAAAAGCCTTTCGATCTCTTTCTCAGGTTTGAAGAAGTTTGATCCTACCGTTGGTCGTGGAAAGAATTAGCGCAAATGTTCTTTCATGGTGTAAATTAAAGATTTTGTCGAACGATACAGTTTTCAAGCTGTGTAACTGTTAGATTTGGACCTTTGAAACTCATATAATATTTCAGATGAAGAGAATATCATATATTTTGGCAGGATTTTTTCTGCTTATTGCGGCATCTGCTAGTGCTCAGTTTGAACTGATTGAGAAGCAGGAGGCCAAACAAGGTAGCTCAACGATACCTTATGAAAAGTACAGGTTACTCAGCAATGATCTTACGCTGATAATTCATGAGGACCACAGTGATCCTGTAGTACATGTACAGGTGGGGTATCATGTAGGTTCAGCCCGCGAAAGTGTTCGAAATTCAGGTTTTGCCCACTTCTTTGAGCATATGATGTTCCAGGGTTCTGCAAACGTAGCCGACGAAGAACATTTCAAGTTAATAGTAGAAGCAGGGGGTAACAACAATGCTTTCACATCTTTTGACAAAACAGTATATATCAATACCGCGCCGAGTAACCTTACAGAAACCATGCTATGGCTGGAAGCTGACAGAATGGGGACCCATCTTGAAGGATTTACTGAAAAGAAATTCAATAACCAGCGCGATGCGGTTAAAAATGAGAAAAGACAGCGATACGATAACCAACCATACGGAATGGTTCAGGAGAATTTGTTTAAAGCAATGTATCCTAATCACCCATACGAATGGACACCAATCGGATATGTTGATGATCTGGATATTGCCTCATTTGATGACTTGAGAAACTTTTTCCTTAGATGGTACGGGCCAAACAATGCCACTTTGGTAGTGTCAGGAGATGTTGAACCTGAAAGTGTTAAAAAGTGGGTGGACAAATATTACGGTGGCTTGGCAAAATGTCCTGACGTAAGGCCCGCAAGAGCACCAAGTCCTATTCTTCCTACTGACCGTTATGTGTCTCTGGTAGATAACATTTTTCTTCCGCTTACCATTATGTCATACCCAACTGTCCCAGAATTTCATCCAGATGAAGCAGCGTTAGAACTTATGATGAATATTTTAGGCGGTGGAAATAATTCACCTCTTTATAAAAAATTCGTAAAATCAGAAGATGCGGTACAAGCCAGGGCATCACATTTTTCTTTAGAGTTGTCAGGGATGGCCCAGGTGAATGTCGTCGCTAATTTTATGGGGCTTGGCTTTTCAGATATTGAAAATAAGATCAGAGAGGTCTACACTGATTTCGACAAGAACGGAGTGACTGATGAAGAACTTGAAAGAGTGAAAATGGTCAAAAGGTCCGGTCTTGCTGATCAAATGAACTCTGTAACCCAGAAGGCGATGTTGCTGGGTCACTGGGGCATGATGAAAGGGAACGGGTACAATATGGACGATGAGATCGCCAGGTATGAAAATGTCACAAAGGAAGATATCATGCGTGTGTTCAGGAGATATATTCTCAATCGTAAAGCGGTGATCATTAACGTTTCAAGAGATATGTCTGAAAAGAAGAATGATGATGAAGATGTAAGCAAGAGTATCAACCCTCACGGAAACGAGGAGAAAAAGATCGATCCGCAGTATACCGGACTTACCTATACACCGCCAAAAGATGATTTTGACAGAAGTGTACGTCCAAATGTTCCTGCAGCAAGAGCACCAGAGCTTCCGGATTATAAGACCGTAAAGTTTGACAATGAACTGCAAATTATTTCTGCGAGCCAATCAGATGCGCCGAAAGTGTACATCTATTTTACGATAGAAGGCGGGCACCTTTTGGAAGCGGATAAAAAGATCAAAACCGGTACTTCTTTACTTACGGCATCCATGATGGAAGAAGGCACCAGGTCCATGAGTTCTGAAGAGTTCTCTGCCGAACTTGATAAAATTGGGAGTGCGATATCGTGGGGGGCAGACAATTATGGAACGACTATTTACGTGGAGTCTTTCCCTGACAAGGTAGATGAAACTTTGAAACTCCTTGAAGAAAACCTGTATATGCCTCGTTTTGATGCCGCAGATTTCAACCGGATCAAAAAGCAGACGTTGGAAGGCATTAAAAACCAAAAAACTAATCCTTCACTGGTTGCAATAAAAACACTCAACAAACTGATGTATTCAGGTACTGTCCTTGAAGAATACCATACCGGCGATTATAAGAGTGTAAGTAAATTGAAATTAGAAGATTGCATAGAATTCTATAATCAGTTTTACTCACCCAACCTTACGACTGTTTCCGTGATCACGCCAAACAATCCTGAGGAGATCATTTCGAAACTTGGCTTTTTAAAGTCATGGGAAAATAAAAATGTTCCGTCACCACAGAAAATTGAGGGCAAGTTCCCTGAAAAAACAACAATATATCTGGTTGACAAACCTTATGCAGCTCAGTCAATGGTTGTAGCAGCTCATCCAGCTAAAACATACGACTACAACGGCGATTCTTACAAATGTGATGTAATGAACTACGCTCTGGGTGGAGCGTTCAACAGCAGGATCAATTTGAATCTGAGAGAAGACAAAGGGTATACTTATGGAGCAAGAGCTAATTTTAATTCCAATAAGTACGTTGGTGGTTATGTGTTTATGTCCAATATCAAAAAGGAAGCAACCGACAGCGCTATTTCTGAGCTATTGAAAGAAATTGAGGGCTATGTTTCCGGAGGAATTAAAGACGATGAATTGAGTTTCACTAAAAGTTCTATTCTTTTGAGTAAAGCACTGGACTACGAAACACCGGTCCAGAAATTGATCTTCTTAAGTAATATCCTGGAATATTCGCTTCCTGCGAACTATACCGATGAACAGACCGGGATCATCCAGAACCTTTCTAAGGAGGAGGTAAATGCTTTGGCAAAACAATACCTTAAGCCAGACAAAATGTATATCGTGGTCGTAGGTCATGCATATAAGATTCGTCAGGGGCTGGAGAATCTGGGATTAGGAAAAGTGCAGGAACTGACTGCAGAATAAATTTTAGCTTTTATAGAGATGCACAACTGTGCATCTCTACAAAGGTTTCAATACCAGCCTG
>DJML01000029.1 GCA_002436505.1 Bacteroidetes bacterium UBA6491
GCAGCAGGCTCTTCAGCAGCAGGTGCTTCAGCAACAGCATCTTCAGTAGCGGCATTTTCAGTTGCTACTTCTTCAGCCATTGGTGAAGACTTAGCAAGAATTGCTTTTTCACGTTCAGCTCTGATCGCAGCTTCTCTTTCAAGATCCTCTTTCTTTTTAATGGATTGAGATTCTGAAATTGAGTCACGTTTGTTCTGAATCTTAGATTCTTTTTCTCTTTCCCAGGCCATGAATTTCTCATTTGCCTGTTCTTCGGTCATAACCCCTTTGGTTACACCTTTTAGAAGGTGATTTTTGTACAAAACCCCTTTGTAGGATAAAATTGCTCGAACCGTATCTGAAGGTTGAGCACCTTTTCTTAACCAGTCGACTGAACGGTCGATGTCGAGGTTTATAGTAGCCGGATCGGTATTAGGGTTGTACGAACCTACGCGATCAATAAATCTACCATCCCTCGGAGCACGACTATCCGCCACCACAATGTAGTAGAAAGGTTGCTTTTTGCGACCTTGTCTCTGTAATCTTAATTTTACTGACATTCTAAATTTTTATTTAAATCGTTGGGTCTCCAGGCCAACGAGGGCGCGAAGGTCGCATTTTTTGAGAAAATAAAAAAGGTAAACTAGAAATTTAAGCACGGAACGGAATTTTACCTTCTATAAAACTATGTTTTTTCCAGAACAGCAGAGAGGTCCTGTCTGCAAAGGGCGTCGCAAATTCCTTTTAATTCACTGCTGCTGCCGTGTTTAACAGCGCACTTGCCCTTATAATGTACGATCAATGAGCATTGTTCAGCCTGTTCCGGGCTATGATCGCAATATTTTACCAAACAATCTATGACGTGGTCAAAGGTGTTGTATTCGTCATTGTAGAGCATGACACAATAACCGCTCAACAGATCCGTCACATTTTCTACGTCTGTTTCGTGTTTTGTATGTTCATGAAATCTAATCACGATAAATTGATTTTACTGATAGTATACTAAGTGTACCTTTTAAACAGTTTTGCTTTGTTCTCTTCTCCTCTGATCAGTTTCAGTATGTTTTTATGGTGTGTGACAATTACCATAATTGAAGCTGCCAGTCCAAATGCGATCAGGAGGGGTTCCTCTCTGTGAAAAAGGAAATATGCAGTAATAGGGAAAGAAAGAGTTGCCAGCATAGAACCAAGGGATACGTACCTTGTCAGTAATAGAATTGCAATGAAAATAATTGCGCAGGAAATAGCCAGGCGGTAATCAAGACCTATTACAAGGCCAAGTAAAGTAGCAATTCCTTTACCTCCTCTGAACTGAGCGAAGATTGGAAATATGTGACCGATAACCGCACTGATACCGAACAACAACTTAAGGTTTACGATCAAAATATTTCCCCACTCGCCTTGCGGAACCATCACATATGCAAAGCTCACAGCGACAAGGCCTTTAACCATATCAATAGCTAAAACAGCGATTCCGGTTTTTACACCAAGAACCCTGAAAGTGTTTGTTGCTCCAGCATTTCCACTTCCGTGATCTCTGACATCAATTCCATGATATCTCCTCCCGATCCATACGGCACTTGGTATTGAACCAAGCAGGTAACTTAAAAAAGCGACTAGTAAGATCCAATGGATTTCCATTGGCGCAAAGTTACAAATCTTATTGCATAGATTCCATTGCATCGAGGAAGTTGGTAGCACTTCTTGGCGATGCACGTCTGATTATATATCCTTTCTGGTTGAATTTTGCCCCATTTTCCAGTATGGCATCATTGAACCCTTTATCGGTAGAATACACCATCAGGTTGCCACGGTAATATTCAAAAAAGAACCAGTCGTATTTTGATATTTCAAGATACAGGACGATGCGTGTACCTGACCTTTTTCGTTCATAAGTAACCTGCTCTTAAATTCCTGGTTCACCTGTTCACCATTCACAGAAGCTAACTGGACAGGAGAATACGAAACAAATCCCTGTTGAGGCCATGAGTAATAGAATTTCATGTCGGTGAAAAGAAGGTTTTGCTTAAAACTTGATGGCAGCACGATCTCTCCTGAACTCATTAGTTCTTCTCTGGTCTTTTTAAAGTCCTTAGCATCAAGAAACTCTGCAAGAGCAGATTTTACGAAATCGTTATCAGCCCCTGCACTAATGTTTCCGCTGTTTGCTTTAATAACTTCAAGCAGCTGATCATAACATTCTTTGGGCAGACTCATGTTAAGCCCCATCAATGTTTCTACCAGGAAGGTTGTATCGTCTTCATGCTTTGATATCTTGCCGGCGGTAACCGCTTTAAAACTTTCATGAAGATCCAGCCCAAGATCGATCTTACCATATGATTCGATCATTCTTGAATCCTCGTTCAATGACATATAACTGCCATCATAGGTGCCATTGAACAGACGGTCGCTGTCACCGCAAAAGAAAGTATTTAACGATTCATCATAGAAAAGGACCCCTGTATCGATCATCAGGTCAAGGTCGGTATACGTGCTTTTGTAGTTAATGAACGAAGGGTAAACATTTATCGAGTCGTTTCTTGAAATACTCATGGCAACTGCCAGTTTCTTTCTATCCTTGTCTATTGGGTTAGATGCATCCAGTATAACATCATTTGGGATTGGTCGATCGACAAATTTGAACCAGACACTTGGATATGCTGAGAACGTATGCAATGGTTTGGCAAAGCCAATGAATTTCAGGAATTCTTCTGAGCTCAACAGTTCTACCTTGCCGTAATAGGCGATCTTGGGAGATACCGTAAATTCAGCAGTATCTGCAATGTAACCTTCGGCAAGTACCGTTGTATCCCTGTTCACGACCAGTCTGTCAAAGAATAATTCCTGTCCGGTCTTGTGTTTGTCCTTGTAAATGTATTTACCGGTTCCTGCTATGTTGTATTTGCCATGCACAGTAATGCTGCATTCGTACAATTCATGGTATTTATTATCCCTGGAAGCAAGAAAACGAGCATTCTCGAAAGGTAGGATCTTTGCATCCTGTTCAATGACAACTTTTCCCTGATCAGGGAACAATCTTGAATCTGCGATGTCGATGAAAGGTACTTCTTCAGCATAGATCGTAAGTTCTTTCATGTTGAACAAGGCATTCGGACACTGGAACGACAACCCATGCTGTTCTGGTTTCCGGCTTACAAAATAGGATTGTTCAGGTGTCAATCGATCCGTAGCGAAAAGTTCGATCGTTTCTTTGGTAATATCCCAGTGGTAATTATCCAGGCTCGCGGCAAACTTATTCAGAGGAAACTCAGTCAGGTTTCCGATGACGTTTGTTGTCATGTCCACGATCTGATTGTCGAAATCGAGATGCGCCTTCACGTTATTTGAAGCAAATGAGATGATCTCCTGGTGAAGGTCACCAATAGTTACACTTGCTGTATCCGCTTCGGCGTAGTTGGGACCAAACCGGACATGTTTGGAAACCATCCGTGCATTTGCGAAATCCAATTTGCCACCACCGGTAAGCTTCATAGGTGTATGTACTAAATTCCCTGTAAATGTTTGACCTTCACGAAAAACATCGACCGAATGTCCCTGCGTATTGATCATCATGGAATCAGATTTAGGTTTCCAGTGAGTGGTTACATTGAGCGCAGTCAGATTTGGGTAGAGCTCATTTTCGTTTATGGTATAGGATTGCACTTCAGCATTCAGTGAATCAGGCATCATTACCATATTGTTCGAAGTTATTGTAGCACCTTCATACTCAATTTCTCCCTTACTGTAAAATCCTTCCTCACTGATGCTTATGTCAATATTCCCATGGCCTTTACCCCCGTACATCTCATATCCCCCTGGTGGGTTGGCTCGCTGAAATCCAAGTGAATAATCTTTCATGATATACGCTTCGTATCTGAACTCAGGCAGAATCCCACCGGAGATAAATGTTCCCGGGAACTTTAGACCTTCAATGGTAAAATTGTCAATGTTCTTAATAGTAAAGGGGTCCACTTCAAAACGGAATATGTCTTTAACGTAAGCCCCGTTGTGAATACTCTTTTTATCATAGGCAATTGCACAATATCCCTTGCTTTCAAAGATCGGGTAGTCAGGATGGTCTTCCAGCCCTGACTTATTGTTTGGTTTGTCGATATACAAAGTTCCGTGCAGGTCCCTTAATACAGATTTGATCGGTATCAGATACATCTGATTTATCGTATCTGGATAATAAAGCTTCATGGAGTCAATCTGCGGCGAGGTCACATAAAATTTATTGTAGTCAAAGTCAAATGACTTGCCGAAGAAATCAAAACGTCCTGCGGTGATCTTGCCTCCGAATAACATTCTTCTGTCGTTCTTTAAGGTGATCTGCTGGTCGTACGGATATACGATTACATTTTGAGAATCACTGAATCGGAATACACGTACACCTT
Organism: Bacteroidetes bacterium UBA6491; assembly: GCA_002436505.1. GTDB lineage: Bacteria > Bacteroidota > Bacteroidia > NS11-12g > UBA9320 > UBA6491. The sequence continues at coordinate 4,374 of DJML01000029.1, forward strand.
CTATTTTAAGGTCATAGTTTACAAGATTCAGAATGGCGTTGGGCCTTGCTGCAATGACAGAGTTGAAATGGATCACATCATAGTCGGCAATTTTGAAGTGATTTTTAACATAGTTGAAGAGTTTCTCCTTGACCCTGATCAATCCTGATTCATCATCGAAATATATAAAGCCTTGATCTGCAAGCATGTACATTTGCTGAAGAAGGTTTTCCACTGTGCTCCCGATGCCAATGGCATAATCTTCAATGTAAAACTCTTTGCTACGATGTGCAATACAGTATTGCTGGATCTTGGTTAACGGGTTATAGCTCATCATCCCCATTCGGACGCGCTCATATTCAAATTCTCTGAAGTAATTTTTAGAGGCGAATTGTGCTTTGCTCTCGCCCTGAAGCATTGCAAAGTTTATCACCGGTTTATCAAGCTCCCAAACGATCTGATCCACTTTGATCTCAATGTTATGATCAGAATCAAAGAATGGGGATTTTTGAATACCTTCATCGCCTCTCAACAGGTAAAGCGTATTGTCTTTTACGCGAAAGGTGAAATCCAGCATAGGATGGTAGATCTCGCCGCTGTCAGTAAAGATCGTAACTTCTGTTTCAGCAGCTCTTACACTGGTGGTGTCGATGCTAAAACCTTTTGAAAGTGCTTCGATGACCAGTTTATCTTCATAATAAAACTCAAAAACAGCTGGAATATCTTTGGTCCCTGTTCCGAGGATCTTATTTCCATGAAGTTCAAACCCGCCTTTGTATTTTACTTGCCCTTCATTGAAAGTGCCCAGGGTAAGGTCCGATCTGAAAGATTGAAATTGCGGATACCTTGCATCTAAAAAATCCTTTCTGTTGCCGTCAATTCTTCCGCTGGTCACCCTGTCGATCAGTTTTCCTTCCAATGTGCCCTCAAGGATACCGGCATACTGGAAACGCACCGTGTCGATCATAACCTCGCCTTTGGATAGGTCGATCTTGTATCTGTCAAACTCAGCGAATACATCTGCCGATGACAGACCAACTCTTTCCCAGTTTATTCGTCCTTTTTCACCTGTCCATGTATTGGCGTTGAGATCAAAGACCCCGGAAGTTGCGTTTATAATAATATAATCATCCTGCCCTTTACATTTGAGGGTAATGTTCTGCATGGATACGGTGATGTTCTCTTTATCATAATTGAACTGATAGTCTTCGGTTTCGTAGATCCATGTCTTGGAATCGTCCTTATAAAGCGCTGATTCACTGAACATCAAATACGATACTTTCATGAAATGCAGGTATGACTCCCGGTTGGTCCTCACCAACTTACGTGCCTGTTGCACCCAGTTATCGAATTTGATATTGGCGATGGAAGAATCTTTCCCTGCGACGAGGGTTTTCATGAAAAGGTTAAAGTCAGGTTCGATCTTAAATTCTTTTAGAAGCATGTCTTCGCTAATTTTCATGATAGCGGCTTGCTGAGCTTCAGAATAGACCCCTAATTTCCATTTCTCAGCAAATGCATCGTAACTTGAATTTACATGAGCTACATTTACTTTTTTAACATGGGCGCCCAATTCTTCAATGAACGTTTCGGGCATACGCGAGAATCCTCGGGTTTGCGCCCAGGATGTGGACGAGAATAAGCAAATAATCAGCGTAAGTAAATAGCCTGTTCTTCTTTTCATCTTTTTCTAAGTTTGAGGCATTGCCATTTATTTTTATCCATATGATCTTCCAGCAGCAGATCGCTGTCTAACGCTGCCTGTACCATTTCATCACGGTCAAAATCAAGAAACCCACTAATAATGACATAACCTCCTTCTACAACATGGGCAGACAGTTGAGGCAGAAGAGACTTGTTGATGTTTTTAGTGATGTTAGAAAGCGCAACATCAAAAACGCCATCAATGGCTTCAACTCCTCCATGTATACATTCAACGCTTGATGCGCGATTATATTTCGTGTTCTCCGATGCGTTTTCAACAGAGTTGATATCATTATCGATTGCTGTGACGGAATTAGCACCGAATTTATCTGCAAGGATCGCAAGGACGCCTGTGCCGCATCCCATATCCAGCACTTTTTTATCAGTGAACTCAGTTGTAAACATCATTCGAAGCATCAGTTCTGTTGTCTCATGATGACCTGTGCCAAAGGACATCTTAGGATCGATGACGATCTCATATTTGAAATCTTTTTCGGCAGGATGAAAGGAGGCTCTTACTGCAAGCGCATTGTCGATATAGAACGGTTTGAAATTAGCTTCCCATTCCTCGTTCCAGTTCTTATCCTCAATGATGCTTTGTGAATAGCTGTTTTCCATTCCGTACTTTGACAACATATTGTAGAGATCTTTTTCTACAAAAACATCTGAAGATATATACGCATTTAAGCGGTCACCTTCGTCCCAAATGCCATCAAATTGAAGAAGATCCAGTTCAGCTGATATGACCTCTTTTAGTTCATCTGTGCATATGACCGTGATCTGAATAGACGAGTTGCTCATGAGTGGCAATAATACAACTCAGACAAATAAACTCTGTAAAATTTTATCCCCGTTCCGTGGCCTATAATTTCAGGATCTTAGCGTGATAAACGGTCCCGTTTAAATTCAAGTGAACAAGGTAAGTTCCTGGTGCATAGTCGCTTAGGTCGAAATGTATTTTAGAGTCGCCAGCTATTTCAACCATGTTAATTGTCTTACCGGAAAGGTCAGTTACCACTATGGAAACGTTTCTTGCATTCAAAGGCAATCTTACTTCAAAAATGCCACTTGATGGATTAGGCAGGATCTGATAATTTCTTTCAGGATCGGAAACGGATAGCGTGTTGATCGATACAGGTTTCGAAATGGTATCCCTGCAACCATTTTCTCCGGTACCTATCAAACTGATCTTATAATCTCCGTCCTCAGCAAAGTAATGTTTGAACTGAGGCACAGAATAGGTCTTTCCATTGTCGTCCATATCCCAGTCATAGGATGCGAGCGTTAGATCGCGGGCAACGAAATCTACATTTCGCCAGGTTATCTGGTAGTCGAAATTAGCGTTGGGTGTTTTCAGCACAATCACTGCTATCACTGTGTCTGATTCACAACCATTCTTAGTTGCAATTACCTGATAGGAACGGTTCAGATACAGCGGTGGTGTTGTAATAGATGAACCGCTGGCTACCATCTCCGAATTATAGTACCAGTTATAATCTGAGCCGTCATCAACCAGATCGACAACACCATTAGCCCCTCTGCATGCACCATTATTGTTCTGGACCTGGATAATGGGCAGAGGCTTAATATTGAGTACTATCTTGTGGAGAGAAGTGTCAGCGCATAGATTCGTATATGGTTTAACATAGAAAATATGATTTCCCTGTTCTGAGATGGTAATGTATTTAGCGTCCTGAACAAAGGTTGTATCCACGTCATACCATTCGATGCTTCCATCAAGAAGACTGTAGTCTGCTTCCAGGTTATTTCCGTAACAGGTCTCTTCATATCTGTCGGTTATGGTTTCGAAGTGATCCACCTGAACCTTGATCACCAGCCTGCTGCTGGCGCAGGTGCCGTTGAATGCATCAACAAAAACCAAAGACTGTCCCTTTTTTTCAGGAGAAAACATGAAAGAGTCGCCAGTATGAACAGGTTGTCCTCCTGAGGGCACATCAAACCATCTGACCGTCTCATTGGCAGAAGCATGCAAAAGAAATTCATCTGACAAGAGGCAAACAGAGGTGTCATTGGAAGTAATAGGTTCCGACGGTGCAAAATCATTGCTTACCAGTGCGACGACCTTGACTCTGCCGTCACTTATACATCCTTTATTAATGGCATGGGCAAAGAAAGAGGTATCTGCCTGAAGTGGGCCCACCTGCAACACATTTCCCTGATGCAATGATGTTCCGCCAGTGCTGTCATTGAACCACTGAATAGTACCTAGATCTGAATATGCGGCGAGATTGGCGAGTGAGTTGATGCATATTGAGTCGTTCAGGGTGGACGTGATGGTCGGTTTGTCATTGACCTTTAATTCCAGCCGTGCGACTATTGAGGTACAACCTGCATTATATGCTCTGACATAGGAAGTGTCATTCATATAAAGTGGGGGAGTATTGTAAAATGTTCCAATATAAAAAGCCTGGGTGTCAAAAGGATGTTCAAACCATCTGACGATTCCGTTGCTGCCGGTTTCGATATGAAGAGAGTCTCCAGTACAAACCGGAGAAGGGATCCCCGTGAATTTTATCGGATTGGGTTGGAAGTGAAGCACTTTTGTCGCCGTATCCCGGCATGTACTGCTGCCCCTGTACTGATAAATGTTAGAGATCAGATGAATGGTTTGATTATTGGATGTGGTATAGATGTTAAAAGCATCCTGTGTAAGCCCATACTGATAGAACCCGTTGCCATAATCCCAGCGATGGCAGTACCTTCCGATGTTGTAGAACTCATACCTGTTGTACATCCTGCTAAAAAGTATCGGAGAAGATTTATTGATAAAATGAACCGAATCATAGGTTTTATAGCAGTCATCGAACGAGAAATCATTGAATATCTTATAATCCACATAAGGTTCTAAAATGATATCACAATCCAGGGGCTGACCACCAATGTTCAGATTGAGCGCATTGTACCATGTTCCGCCAACAGACCCTGAGGCCAGGTTTTCTCTGATGCCGTCTCTGTTCGTGTAGCTATTGGTCACAACTGCAACCCTTGTCGAGTCTTCACTTCTTACCACAAGAATGTATGGCTCTGTCGTTTCATATGGTTTCCACGAAGCGAATTTTTTCAAACCAGTAAGCACACCACCGTTAAATGTAGAATCAACATATATGGTATCAGATCTCAAAGGATTTCCGGTCGGCAGTGAATCGCTGGATGCTGCATACAGATGACAATAGATAGCTATTGAGTCTGCATTATTCATAAGCCCCCAGGCGTAGAAATTAAACCCTGAGACAGTTACGGTGTCCGGGGCTTCGAATAGTTGCCCCAAAGCATATCCTTTAAAAATACTTACACCAACGTATGCACTTGCTTTGTAGCGAGCATATTCAAGTGTGTCCTGGCCGCATGCCTGGTAGGTTGAGGATGACTTTTTATTCAGTTGCTGTTCAGCCGGATTCACCGGTGCTACCGATTCAAATTTAATTGCACGTGGGCTGGCCTCAAATTGAGCCAGACCGGATTGCGTAATGAAAACCAACAAGGGAATTATGACTGCTCGATACATAGTTGTTGAATTAATGTGAAATTCGATAAAATCACTATCTAATCCAAGAAATGATTGATCTATTCTTCTACTTATATTAATAATATGACATTGAATGGAAGGTATTGTAAATGAAGGTGAATCGACACGATTGCTTATTTATTGCTATTTTGTCGATATAAAAGGCGACCTTTGCACTTTATTTTTCACCTGAACAAGAAAATCATTGCAAACATTTGACGATTTTGGACTTTCAAACCCAGTTTTGAGGGCATTAAGTGAACTTGGATTTGAAAAGCCAAGCGAAATCCAGCAGCAGGCAATACCGATGTTGCTTTCTAAGGAAACGGATCTGATAGGACTGGCGCAGACAGGAACAGGAAAGACCGCTGCGTTCGGTGTGCCTCTTTTAGAGCGAATAGACACCAAATCAAGGCACACCCAGGCATTAATTCTTGCACCAACAAGAGAGCTTGGGCAGCAGATCGCGCAGCAGCTTGAGCTATACGGCAAGTATATCAAAGGCCTGAGTATGCTTGCAGTATATGGTGGTGCATCTATCAGTCAACAGATAAACGCGCTTTACAAGCCTCAGCATATCATTATTGCAACTCCTGGCAGGCTCATCGATCTGGCAAAGAGAGGGGCGGTGGATCTTGAAAAAATAGATTACCTGATCCTGGACGAAGCAGATGAAATGCTGAACATGGG
>DJML01000103.1 GCA_002436505.1 Bacteroidetes bacterium UBA6491
GTAATTCAAGGTGAAACCAGGCACTTCGATTTCATCTGCCAGTCATGTGCAGATGGTGTGATGAACACCGGATTGAAATACGATAAACCAACAGTATTTGGCGTGCTTACCACGGACAATCAGGAGCAGGCTCTTGACAGAGCAGGAGGGAAGCATGGAAACAAAGGCTACGAAGCCGGAATGACCATGGCCTTGCTACTGGCTGAATTTCAAAACGAAAAATAAGAGATCTCTCCAGCCGGAATAGTTCCCGGAATCAAAATCACATTGTCATCTAGAATAAACCGTGAATGTTCGCATCCACCTTACTGATGATCTGGCCAAGATCCTCCGGATTGTTCTCGAAGTCCATATCATCTACTTCAATGATCAGGAGCTTGCCGTCCCGATAGGTTGAGATCCATGCCTCATATCTCTCATTAAGACGTTTCAGATAATCCAGCCTGATCGAATCCTCATACTCACGTCCTCTTCTCTGGATCTGATTTACAAGAGCCGGGATGGATGCCCGAAGATAGATCAACAGGTCAGGGGCCTGGATCTTCGTACGTACAGATGAGAACAATGACTGGTAGGTGTCAAAGTCTCTGGTACTCATAAGTCCCATGGCATGCAGGTTGGGTGCAAAGATGAAAGCATCTTCATAGATGGTCCTGTCCTGGATCACATCTTGCCCCGATTCCCTGATCTTTCGTACACTGTTGAATCTGCTGGTAAGGAAATACACCTGCAAATTGAATGACCATCGTTGCATGTCTTCATAAAAGTCCGTGATGTACGGGTTATCTTCGAGGGTCTCATAATGAGTTTCCCATTGGTAATGTTTTGCAAGTAAGCGGGTTAATGTTGTTTTACCCGATCCTATGTTTCCAGCAACGGCGATGTGCATATTCTATACGGATTGACTTTTATGTGACGGATTCAAATGTATCTAATAAAACTTTCTAAAACCAATTATCTGCCTAACTTCTTCGATGGTTTTAATTGCACTTTCACGTGCTTTCTCCATCCCGGTTTTAGCGGCCCTTGACAAATATTCGGTATCTGCTTCTACCTCTTTTATTCGTTCCCTGACAGGTGCAATGAATTTTAACGTGTCCTCAGCAAGCTGTTTCTTAAGGTCACCGTATCTGATCGTGCAGTCAGCATATTGTTTTCTGAATGTTTCGATCACATCCTGTTCTGACACCAGATGCATAAGGTCAAATAGATTGTTGATCTCTGTTGACATTTCCTGATTCATGGCTTTTGGACCTTCATCCGTTTTGGCCCGCATGATCTTCTTATGCGTGACCTTGTCATCATCGCTGAAAAATATCGCGTCGTTTGCTCCCCCGCTTTTGCTCATTTTCCCGCTGCCGGTCAAACCGGGTACTTTCACCAGGTCACCGGTGAAACTGAAGGCCTGTGGCTCAGGGAAAAAATTGGTGTTGTACATGTGATTGAACCTGTTCCCGAATGTCCTTGTCATTTCAAGATGCTGCTCCTGGTCCTTGCCAACAGGTACAAGGTCCGCCTTGTGAATAAGAATATCAACGGCCATTAACACGGGGTAGGTCAATAGCCCTGCGTTAACATTGTTCCTTTGCGTCTGAACCTTTTCCTTAAAAGATGCGGAACGCTCTAATTCTCCTAGATAAGCGTTCATGTTCATGTAGGTATAAAGCTCTGATATTTCAGGGACGTCGCTTTGAATGAAAAGTGCGCATTTTTCCGGATCCAGACCCATGGCAAGATATTCAGCAAGAACAGTTTTAACGCTCTGATGAAGATCTGCGGGGGTAGGGTGTGTTGTAAGTGAGTGAATGTCAGCAATAAAGAAGTAGCAATTGTACTCTTCCTGCATCTGTAAGAAATTCTTTACTGCTCCAAAATAATTGCCAAGATGTAAATTTCCCGTTGGCCTGATTCCGCTAACTACTGTTTTCATTTTGCTTGGCAAAAATAGAAAGTGCCCGCATAAAATGTACGTGAAAGAGGAAAAGTTAATATGAACAGCCTCAAAGTTGTTAACGGCAAAGGTTTACAGGTCCTCTTCCGTCATGGCCAGTTGCTTGTAATATAGTTCAGCATATTTGCCTCCTTTATCAAGTAACTCTTTGTGATTTCCGGTCTCTACGATCCTTCCTTTATCAATGACAAGAATGTTGTCTGCATCCTGTACTGTAGATAACCTGTGCGCTATAACTATTGACGTTCTTCCTTTTAATAAAACCTTGATCGCATTCTGTATCAATTCCTCGGTCTCAGTGTCAATGGATGAAGTGGCTTCGTCAAGGATCAGTATCCTTGGGTCAAAAGCGATCGCCCGGATAAAGCTTATCAGCTGTCTTTGTCCTGTAGAAAGAGCAGATCCTCTTTCCCTGACATCGTAATCGAGCCCACCTGTAAGTTTCATTATAAAATCCCTGGCTCCGATCTGATCGGCAGCCTCAATGACCTGTTCTGTAGTTATATTGTCTGTACTTAACCGTATGTTCTTTTCTATTGAGCCGCTGAAAAGAAAAACGTCCTGAAGGACCACTGCGATCTGCGACCTGAGGTTTTCCAGTTTTAGATCCTGGATCGGATTTCCGTCGATCAGGATCTCGCCTTTCTGGAATTCATAGAACCGCATCAGAATATTGATAATAGAAGATTTACCGGCTCCGGTAGGGCCGACTATCGCTAGTGTTTGTCCCTGATGTACTTTAAAACTTGCTGACTTCAGAATATATTC
>DJML01000116.1 GCA_002436505.1 Bacteroidetes bacterium UBA6491
AATTTAAATCCCCTCGTTTCATCAAATCTCTTTGCAGCTTTTATAAGACCAAGGTTTCCTTCATTGATAAGGTCACCTAATGTCAACCCCTGATTCTGGTACTGTTTGGAAACAGACACAACAAATCGAAGGTTAGCATTTACCAGTTTTTCCAAAGCTCCCTGATCGCCTTCCCTGATCCTGCGCGCAAGTTCTACTTCTTCCTGGGCATCGATCATTGGCACCTTGCTTATTTCATTAAGGTACTTGTCGAGAGATTTGTTTTCACGGTTAGTAAACTGTTTACTTATCTTAAGCTGTCTCATATGATAATTGAACCTACTTTTAAAGAGGAATTTTCTGCATTATATCCCCAAAACTAAACACGACGTTGGTAAAAGAACTTGCAAAGTTAGCATTATGTTTTTTGTAATCAAAAAAATTAAACAAGTAAGAATCTTTTGCAAGAAAAGATCCCACAGATCTTAAGCACTGAAATCTACCTGGAATCAATAATAAGATCTAACTAAACAGGTTAAATGTTGCCCATGAAGCTATGTAAGCAAGGCCAGTCATATATACGAACTGGATCAATGGCCATTTAAGACTTTTTGTTTCGCGGTAAACGATCACCAGTGTACTCATACATTGCATAGCAAAAGCATAAAAGATCATCAGCGAAAGCGCTACAGCGGCCCCGTATTGTGGTTTGCCGGTGGAAGGGTTTATCTGCTGACGCATGCGTTCTCGAATGGACACATAATCATCTTCACTGTTTACACTATAGATCGTTGACATTGTTCCAACAAATACTTCTCTTGCTGCAAAGGAGGTCAGCAGAGCAATGCCGATCTTCCAGTCATAGCCTAAAGGTTCAATTGCCGGCTCGATGGCCTTGCCAAAAACTCCGGCGTAGGATTCTTCCAGATTTATTGGTGTCGAATGACTGAACATTTTTCTGCCGGGGCCGTTTGAGGCAAGGAACCACAGCACAATTGAGATCAAAAAAATGATCTTCCCTGCTTCCAACACAAATGTTTTCGCTTTATTAACGCTGGTTGTGAGAATGTTCTGTAACCTTGGCGGATGATACACCGGAAGTTCCATGATAAAGAACTGGGACGAACGTATCCTGACAAACCATTTAAATATAATTGCAGATACAAGTGACGCTACCGTGCCGAGAAGATACATCGACAACAATACAAGTCCCTGTAGATTGATAACACCTAACACATACGTATCAGGAACCGCAAGGGCTATCAGCAAGGTATAAACCGGCAACCGAGCCGAACAGCTCATCAATGGGGTTACCAGAATGGTAATTATCCTGTCCTTTTTATTTTCAATGTTTCGTGCAGCCATGATTGCAGGTATCGCACATGCTGCACCACTTATAAGAGGTACGACAGATTTACCGTTCAAACCAAGACTTCTTAACAGACGGTCCATAATGAAACTGACTCTGGACATATACCCTGTATCCTCCAAAAGCGTCATAAAACCGAATAGGATAGCTATTTGTGGCACAAATACCACCACACCGGACAAGCCAGCGATCACACCATCGACTATTAAATTCCGGATAAACCCAGGCGCCATAATATTCTTGATCCAGGTAGAAAGCAACCCAAATCCGCTCTCGATCCATTCCATCGGCCATTCCGCCAGCTTGAAGACGGTCTGGAAGATCACAAACAATATCCCGAGAAATATCACATAACCCCAGAACGGATGAAGTATGATCTTGTCGAGTCGCTCGGAGACCAACTCCTTTCTGGTAACCACGTGCTGAACCTTCGATAATAAATGGTCAATACGTGCATAACGGGTAGAGATCTCCTCATCATCTACGTTTTCAGGAAGTCCGAAGTCGAAATGAACCGTGTGTGTTGATTTAAAGATCAACTCCCTTAACTTTTCAATGTTCATTCCTGTTCGGGCATTGATCTGTACCACAGGGACACCAAGCTCAAGTTCCAGCCGCTCAACATCAAGTTTAATGCCTTTGTTGTTAGCAACGTCTACCATATTCAGGGCAAGTACCATAGGAACACCAAGTTGTGATAGTTGCCCGAAAAAGAAAAGATTCCTCCGCAGATTTGACTGGTCTGCCACATAAACAATGACATCCGGATAATTAGCATGGCCTTCTTTAAATATTTCAAGCGCGATCTCCTCATCATGAGAATGAGGTGCCATACTATATGTACCAGGAGTATCGACAATAATTGCTTTGTGCTCCTCAAATAAAAATGACCCGACCTTCCGGTCTATTGTTGTTCCAGGAACATTGGTGATCTTCTGGTTCAAACCGGTTAGCCTGTTGAAAAGCGATGATTTACCGCAATTGGGATTCCCTGACAGGGCGATCCGCCATTCCTTTTTTTCGGTATTATTCGATTTCAATCTCTATCAATTTTGCCTCTGACGCTCTCATCGCCAAATTATATCCGGAAACATCGAATGCTAAAGGGTCTCCAAATGGTGCCTTTCGGATAAGAGTGATCTCTGCACCCGGTATACATCCCATTTCCATTAACTTCCTGCTCGCTTCAGATGGAGCAAGTGAAACAACAGTTGCCTTCTGACCTTTTTTCAACTCATTCAGCGTCATGCATCGCAAATTTCGTCCTATTTAGATTAATTCCAAACAAAGACGCAATATAGCACAATGAGATATATCAGTTGATACGTTCGAACGCTTTAAGCAAAATAAACGAAGGTAAAATGATCAGAGATTATCCAGGTATTTCTCAACCGGTGGAGGGACCATGTATTTAACGGACTTTTTCATCCTTTTATAACTTCTGATAAGAGTAGATGAGATATTCAGCATCGGTCCTTTAAGTATGCGTACTTTTTGATTCTTTGCAAAATCACCTCCCGGGGTTGCATCTCTGTGGTAAACAAATATTTCGTGCTCAAGCAGTATTTGTTCATGCTCCTTCCATTTATCAAAATGCTGAAGGTTGTCGGCCCCCATGATGATCACAAATTCGTGTTCGGGATATTTTTCTACCAGTACCTGAAGAGTATTGAAGGTATATGAAGGACGGGGCAGTTCAAATTCGATATCACATGCCTTAAATTTCGGTTGATCCACTATTGATTCCTGAACCATCTTAAGGCGGTCCTGTTCATCATAGAGGTCAACACCAGATTTAAGAGGATTCTGAGGAGAAACAACATACCATACCTCTTCCACGTCCGTTTGATTCAGAATAAACTGACCTATGATCAAATGACCTACGTGAATCGGATTGAAAGATCCAAATAATAAACCTACTCGCATACTGCTAACTTCTTAGAACAAACCGGACAATACTTTCCGCGGTGGTAAAAGTATGAGCCAATTTATCATTTACCAAAACTATATCAAATTCTTTCTCCTTTGTGAGCTCCATTTGAGCTTTGGAGATTCTTTCCTGTATTCTTTCCTCGCTCTCTGAACTTCTTGACCTCAGACGATTTTCGAGTTCCTCCATCGAAGGCGCTTTCAAAAAAACCGCAAGCGCTGATCTATTAAAGAACTTTTTTATACTTATCGCCCCCATTACGTCCACGTCGAAAACAACGGTTTTCCCTTTTTTCCAAAGTCTTTCTATCTCAGATTTAAGGGTTCCGTAGAACAGTCCTTTGTAAACCTCTTCATATTCCAGAAAGTCTCCTTCATCTATACGCTTCCGGAAATCTTCAATACTTAAGAAATAATAATCCTTCCCTTCAACCTCTGCCTTTCTTGGCGAACGGGTGGTGGCTGACACTGAAAAATCCAGTTCATCAAACTTCTCCAGCAAATGCCTGACCAGAGTAGTTTTTCCAGCACCAGAAGGTGCTGATATCACAATTACTTTTCCTTTATTATCAGACAACATTGAGTACCTGTTCCTTGATCTTTTCTAATTCTTCTTTCATTTCTACGACCAGCCTCTGAATTTCAGCAAAATTCGCCTTTGATCCCATTGTATTTATTTCTCTGCCCATTTCCTGTGAAATAAAACCTAGTTTTTTACCACTCGCTGATCCGTTCAACTCATCTTCAAACATCGCACAGTGGGATTCCAGTCGGTTCCTCTCTTCTGAGATATCCAGCTTTTCGAGGTAGTAGATCAACTCCTGTTCAAATCTGTTCTTATCGTATGATTCATCTGCAAAATTCTCCTTAATTGATGACAGGATCTTGTTTCTCATCGCCTCCCGTCTGGCCAGATCATGCAAAGAGACCTCCTCGTTCAACTTCTTTATGACATTGTTGTGCCCCGTTAACAGGTCCTTTAGAACCGCTCCTTCTTCCAGCCGGAAATCATCCAGTTTTTGCATTGCTTCTTCAGCAATTGACAACACTTCGCCCCACTCCTCATCATCCATTGACTTTTCGTCGGCCTTCAGCACATCTGGCATTGATAGCACAATTGATAAGAGATCGTCGTCTGAGGCATCCAACTTTTCTGCCAGATTACTTATCCTGCCATAATAGGCAGTTGCCAGTTCCTCATTGATAGCCACTACATCCTCCGCATCCGCCGTCCTTTCCATGACAAAGACAATTAGTACACTGCCCCTTACGAGTTTGTTGCCAAAATGGTTCCTGATAATGGCCTCCTTGTCGCTCATCATTTTAGGCACCCGAAGGTTTATTTCCAGGAACTTGCCGTTCAAGGACTTAAACTCAACCTTTACCCGATGTTTAGAAGTGTTTCTTTCTGCACTTCCGTACCCTGTCATGGACTTCATTGATTTGCTTGAATTATAATTATTGCGTGGTAAACTATTTGTAATGAGGACGACAAAGATAGGGAAATGATAGTTATGTCGGCGGAATCAGGAATTGCATCAGGGCCACTCATTGAAATTGGCGTTCAATCAAAAGCAATTCATGAATATTCACAACATGATCATGGTGGAACCGCGATTCGTCTACTTTTCAGGTTGAGCATCCTTAAATGATTTCCATCACCTTTTTGGCTTAAGGCTTAGAGATATAAGTTTTATTTACGAGATTTAATGTTCGTTTACAACCTATAGTATTTCGAAAAGTGAAGACGGAACAACTATTCAAGGAAATTGAGAACTGGTCACCTAGTGAATTGACCGTTCAAATGGCTCAATTCATTGCCTGGGCAGTCCTGATATTTTTCCTGACCTGGCTCATTCAAAAGGGGATCAACAGAACAGTTACTGATAATTCAATGCGTTACAGGGCACGTAAGGCAACGCGTCTGGTGGCATATGCCTTAATTCTTATCATCGCTGTGGTCACCTTTACAGGGAAACTGCACTACTTTACGCTGACCATTGGTCTGATCAGTGCCGGACTGGCATTTGCGCTGCAAGAAGTCGTACTGAGTATTGCCGGCTGGATAGCCATTTACAGCTCACGGATCTATAAACCCGGCGACCGGGTTGAGATAAATGATGTCAAAGGAGATGTGATTGATATCAGTCTTACCAAAACGACCTTAATGGAGATCGGGAAATGGGTAAAGAGTGACAATTACAACGGCAGGATCGTCAAAGTGAACAATTCAGCAGTTTTCAAAGGAACAATAAGCAACTATTCAACCGATTTCCCTTTTTTATGGGATGAAGTTGAAATCCCTGTCCGTTATGGGTCGGATATGCAACTGGCACAACAGATAATTACTGAGATAAGCAACAAACTGCTCCTAGAATATGCTGAATTTGCTAAAGAACACTGGAAGATAATGGTTAAAAATTATCGCATTGAAAACGCAAATGTGAAACCAACGGTGACGGTCAGACTAACAGACAACTGGATTGAATTCACACTTCGTTATGTCGTAGATTACAAGCAACGAAGATTAACCAAGGACAATATTTACCGGGAAATACAAAAAGGATTTGAGCAGTCTGAAGGGAAAGTAGCGTTAGCATCCTCAACTTTTGAAATAACACAATTCCCTGAAATTAAAGTGAACTTCACCGGCAAGGACAAACCCTGATCTTTTGTCTGCAACCGGTACATGCGGATCTTGAATGATAGCAGGACTGACATCTGAAGAAGCCTCTAAACGCCTCAAAGAGAGTGGGTATAATGAGATCTATTCGGAAAAACGAAAAAACCTTTTCCAGATCGGCAAAGAGGTAGTTCGGGAGCCGATGTTCATTCTACTTATAAGTTGCAGCATTCTTTATATCGCGTTGGGGGATTACAGGGAAGGGATCATCATGTTCCTCTGGATCATTGTCATCATTGCAATAACATTCTATCAATATCAAAAGACCGAAAGGGCCTTAAGCGAACTAAAGAAACTATCATCTCCCCGCGTTATTGTCATTCGTGACGGAATGGAAAAGAGAATTCCTGGGAGAGAGATTGTGAAAGGAGATCTTATATTGTTGAATGAAGGGGATCGAATTCCGGCAGATGCCGCTTTAATTGAGGAAGTTAATTTCTCAGTCGATGAATCCCTGGTGACCGGAGAATCGTTGCCGGTAATGAAAGATCCGGAACTTGACAACGCTCTCTATGCAGGAACCCTGGTGGTAAGGGGAGCAGGGAAAGCTGAGGTAAAGTTTACCGGCGCCAGTGCTCAGTTGGGCAGGATCGCTGAATCCCTTAAAAGCATAGAAGATTCAGACACTTTGTTGCAGTCCGAGGTCAAAGTACTTATCAAAAGATTCGCTGCAATAGGAATCGTCATTTGCTTGATTACCGTAGTACTTTTTTATTTTACCCGAGGCGATTTTCTACGTGCAATTCTCCATGGTTTAGCTTCGGCGATGGCAATCCTTCCTGAGGAATTCCCTGTTGTACTTACTGTATTTCTTGCGCTTGGGGTATGGAGATTATCAAAGAAAAATGTCCTTACCAGAAAACCCAGCGCCATTGAAACCCTAGGATCTGCCACTATCCTTTGCAGTGATAAAACAGGTACCATCACCCAGAATCAAATGACTGTTGCAGCAGTATATGACGGGCGTGAGATCAAAGACCTATCTGAATATATCCCTGCGGAGGTCATCGAGACATTCTTTCTTGCAACGCCTCAGAATACAGTTGACCCAATGGAAAAGGCCATTCAAAGGATGTATTCTTCTCGCGCAAATTCGATTAGAATAAAACAGGTGCTTATAAAGGAATACCCATTTAGTAAAAAGGAAATGTTAATGACCCGGGCTACCAGGCAAGATGGCCATGATCATCTGCTCATATCAGCCAAAGGAGCGCCGGAATCAATTATGAAAATGTGCAATATCAACGAAGAGGATATGGCACGTCACAATGAGACCATCAGAACTTTAACTAAAAAAGGATACCGGGTTCTTGGTGCTGCAAAAGCAATCTACCTTGGCGACCAGTTACCTGAAAATCAACGTGAATTCGATTATTCGTTCATGGGCATTGTTGGACTGGAGGATCCTATCCGTCCTGAAGTCCCTTCGGCAATTCAACAGTGCAAAAGTGCAGGGGTAAAAATTATTATGATCACAGGCGACTCGCCCGGCACTGCTGCCAGCATTGCCGAACAGATCGGCCTTGGGGGCACAGGTAAAATAATTACAGGAACCCAAATGGAATCTATGAGCCAGGAAGAACTATCTGAGGAGATCAATAAAGTAGCCGTTTTTGCGAGAATTGTCCCTGAGCAAAAGTTAAGGATAATCAATGCATTGATTTCAAATGGCGAGATCGTTGCAATGACAGGAGATGGAGTAAATGACGCTCCAGCCCTTAAAGCAGCACATATTGGCATATCGATGGGAAACAAAGGCACCGACGTGGCCAGGGAAGCATCATCACTTGTTCTGCTTGACGACAATTTTGCTTCTATTGTTGGAGCTATCAGGCTGGGTCGGAAAATATTTGACAACTTACAGAAGGCAATGACATACATAATTGCCATTCATATTCCGATAATCGGCCTGACATTGTTACCCGCATTTTTCAGCGAATTGCCGATCTTACTTATGCCACTCCACATTGTGTTTATGGAAATGATCATAGATCCCGTATGTGCGATCGCATTTGAGATCGAGCAGGAAGAAAAAGGGATCATGAACCGGCCTCCTCGAGACCCTAACCATAGGTTCTTTGGTGCCGGAAAGATGATATTTAGTTTTACACAGGGTTTACTATTGCTTGGAATGGTAATTCTTGTTTACCTGGTGTCAGTAATTGAAGGACATGCAGATGGGGAGGTCCGGGCAATCGCATTTTCAGCTTTGATAATTGGCAACATCTTCATGATCCTGTCCAATTTATCCAAAACAAGAAGCTTCATTTCAGTATTCAAAGAAAAGAACTGGTTTGCCATACTGATTCTTGCCACCTCATTGATCGTTCTGCTTTTGATCATTTACAATCCGCAACTTAGCGAAGTATTCAGTTTCAAATTCCCGGGTCATTTCCATTTCATCACTTCATTGTTAGGAGCAATAAGCATGTTGGTCATTTTTGAGGTTACTAAATTTATTAGAAACAGGTTCTTCAACTGAATGAGCTGTCCGTTAAGTTGCAAACCAGGGCAACACTTTTTATTTTGTTAAAATGAACCATTTCAATCTGATTATATTTGAATTGATAATGACACATGTATAAGTCAGGTTGACCTGATAATATTACATCTGAAAACAATACCACTTTTTGACATGAAATTAAAAACCTTTCACATTCTGATCGCCATTTTTATCCTTGTTGCCCTTTCAGGAATTTTGATCCGAACCTTTGGAGACAGTAAAATTGGCAACATAATAGCGTTGACAGGTATTAACCTGACACACCTGACTGCCTTGCTTCATATGGCACTGCTTGGGACTTTCAAAAGATCAAAATATTTTAAGATCACCCTGGTGTTTCTCATTTTGCTAAGTGTATCGATTCTGTTCAAAACCCTCCACTGGTTTGGTGGAGATTACGGTATCCTGTTTTCTTCTTCCATCGTAGCTATAATATATGCACTTTGGTTCTTTGGCAAACAGGAGAAGAAAAGAATGGATATCATGAAATTCATTTGGATATGTGCTGCTTTCCTTCTTTACCCATGGTTAGTGTTTCACTGGATCGGATTTGAATTTGTTTACATCCTGGTCGGACTGTTCTGGTTGATGTTCATAGATTTTTACATTACAGAGCTTAAGAAACTCACTGCCTGAACGGGTCTTTTTCTAACAATCACATTTTATCTAATTGGCGATATGACAACAGTAAACATCTATCTGACCTTTGACGGCAACTGCAAAGAGGCTTTTGACTTTTACAGATCAGTGCTTGGAGGAGAGTTCTCATACGTCGGAACATTTCGTGAAATGCCTTCACATGAAGGTATGCCGCCTCTCCCTGAGAAAGATCTTGACAAGATCATGCATATATCTCTGCGCATCAATGATAATTCTACCATTTTTGGCAGCGATTCCGGAGGTGAATGGGCATCTGACGTCAAACAGGGGAACAATTTCTCTATTTCGGTGAACACCAATACCGAAGAAGAAGCGAAAAAGATCTTCGACGGACTGGCAGCAGGAGGCCGGGTCAATATGCCGCTTGAGAAAACCTTTTGGCAAGCTTATTTTGGAATGCTTCAAGATAAATTTGGTGTCAACTGGATGATCAATTGTGAACTTGAAGCTCACGAACAATTTGAAAAAGACAACAAACCTGTATAGGTTCTGCTGCATTGATAATTTGAGATCACGCTAAAGCACTTATTTGTTTAACAGCATCCGGCCAAACAAATTACACCATTTGATCACTTTTTTATAATTGTGTTAAATTGCCCTTTCAAGTATCAGATGAAGGAAAATCATATCAACAGCATTCAAAAACAATTCGAATACTACAAGTCGCTTTCGGAAAAAACATTTGATCAACTGAGCGATGAAGAACTGTTCTGGAAGCACGACAATGAAAGCAATTCAATTGCTGTAATCGTTAATCATCTGTGGGGAAACATGATGTCCCGATGGACCGATTTTCTGACAACCGATGGTGAAAAAGAATGGCGAAAACGTGATACGGAATTTGAAGACGTGATAAGGTCGCGTGTTGAAATGATGAATAAATGGGAACAAGGCTGGAAAACGTTATATGATGCCCTTGAATTAATTACCCCTGAAAACCTCGAAACGATAGTTTATATCAGGAACCAGGGTCATACCGTTACCGAGGCGTTAAACAGGCAATTGGCCCACTACTCTTATCACATTGGCCAGATCGTTTTTATCGGCAAAATGATACGGGGTGATCGCTGGGTAAGCCTGTCAATTCCAAAAGGGGGATCAAAGAAATACAACCAGGAAAAATTCAAGGCAACAAAACATACAGAACATTTCACCGAAGAATATATTCACCCAAAAAACAAACCCTGATGTCTTGAACACCTCATGAAAAGTTCCATATTAAAACATCCCTATCTAACACAATCTTCACCCTCATTCCGTTTGATACAGGCTTTATCATTCGGCATCTTTGTTTCTCTTTTTCTCATGATATTCAAACCATTCCGGATCGATGAGCTAGGAAAGCATCTGACAATGGCTGCTTTAGGGTTTGGGGGTGTAACATTTCTTGCCATGGCCTTTCTGAATGTACTGATTCCAGCTATGTTCAGGCAATATTTTGAAGAGGAACGGTGGACTGTTGGAAAGGAAATTTTTTACACCCTTTTAAACGTCTGGCTGATCGGTTTATTCAACTTTCTTTTCTTTAATGTGTTCATGGGCAGCAGGTTCTCAATTGACAGCCTGCTGTGGTTTCAATTCAGTACCATAACCATTGGTATATTCCCGGTGACTATCTACACATTGCTAAGGGAAAAAATAAGCAGGCAGAAATATTCAAAAGGGGCTGTTTCATTGTCTGCAGAACTAGGGACTGCAAGACATAAAAATAGTGATGAGGTTGTAGAACTTCGCTCCCGCGACGGAAAGGAGAATTTAGTTTACCCGATCGATCGTCTATATTTTATCAAGGCTTCGGACAATTATGCCGAAATACATTATCTGGATGACTCGATGCAAATGGACCTTGTAAGGAACACCTTGAAAGAAATATCGGAAGATCTTAGCAAGTATGGTCAGATGTTCAGATGCCATAAAAGTTACATAGTGAACTTTGACCTGGTTACTGCTATTTCAGGAAATGCACAAGGGTACAAATTGCATCTAGACGGCTACGAAAAAACAATTCCTGTTTCAAGGCAACATAACAATCTGATCAATCAAAGGCTTGCCTCTCGCCACTGAAACCTTGTCATTCACCACAGGTAGCTTTGATATTCACCACATAACTTCCCGTACACCACAAACAGCTTTCCAGGGAATTTCTATGCTTCCATAATTGTACTGAAAAACAATAATTATGGATTTTATTAATAGTTCAATGCTCATTATTCACATTGTCACCGGATACATTGCTTTGCTATCCGGAGGACTGGTGATGATCCTAACGAAAGGAAATGAAAGACACCGCATTATAGGCAGGGTATTTTTCTACTGCATGATCGGTGTTTCGATCACCTCCGTATTTCTTTCAATTTCCAAAGCACTGCCATTTTTACTTCAAATTGGCATCTTTGTTTTTTATCAAACTTACGGGGGCTTTTCATCTGTAAAAGATAAAACTTTAGGGATCAAAATCCCTGACCTGATCATCCTATTGATTGCCCTTATAAATGGTCTCTTTATGATCATTAGTCTCAACTTGATACTGTTGATTTTTGGCGGAATAACAATGCTTCTTGTTTTCATTGATGTAAGGATATACTACCGTTTGTACAGGAAAATAAGCATCGATAAGAAAGCGTGGCTTTCTAGACATATAGGCATGATGATCGGGTCTTACATAGGCACATTAACCGCATTTTTGGTAGTGAACTTCAGTTTCATCAAACCAAACTGGATCGTATGGCTGGCGCCAACTATTCTTCTGGTACCGCTAATGAGGTACTGGATCTGGAAAAACACAATCATTAAAAACCAAAAAGAAGCAATATGAAAAAGTATTTATTAGCAGCAATGATCTTGGCAATCAGTCTGGAGACCTTTTCTCAGCCATACATGGAGGCAAAGACCAGGCACCGTTTTGCACAGTTAAATACAGGCATGGACATTCGATCCTTTATAACTAAAGACGCAAAAACCTTTGAGAAGGACGTTAATGGAAATCTTACCGCTAAGCATCTAAACCCACAGACGGACTTTCGATTAATTGTCGGTGGAACACATTTCTGGGGACACAGTGATTTTTATATCGCTTTCCCGGTAGTTTCAATAGGGAAAAGTGGGTTTTTCTCATCCGTAGAGACAGGTGCAAAAATCTATCCATGGCGAATTACCAACAACAAGGCAAGGCCATTTGCAGGTATCAGCTGGATGACCAGTGGTTATGATCAGGATGACGGAGTGTTATCTTTAAGGCATTCATTTCCGTTGATGGCTGGATTAACGTACAATACAAAAGGAAGTCTTTTTGAATTGTGTGCAGGGTACATCGAACAAAATTCATTTGACTATTTTATCAGTAAAACGGAGAAAGTTAAGGTGAATACGCACCCAATCTTCTTCTCTTTCGGTTATAAGAGGATGATCGAGACGACGATTAGTGCTGAAAAAAGCTGGGAAAGCGGTTATACAAAATTACTGACGGATACGCTGGAGAAGCTTGGGTTGCTCAATGGGTTCACCATTTCAACCGGGCCGTCTTCTGCCATATATCTGAGCAGTTCAGCCCACAATGCCCTTGCTACGCCTTATCTGGGTGACCATAAATTTGCGAATGTCTTTCTCGAAGTTGGGCTTGGTTATTATATTCATCGTCCTGATCTGCAATTCAATCTGGTTTACAGGAAAGTCAGAAGTGAACTAAGTGCTTTTGAAACATTGCAAACTGCAAAACGGATCGCTTTTACAGCCGAAGGGTATAAATTTCTATTTGATTACCATGGAT
>DJML01000123.1 GCA_002436505.1 Bacteroidetes bacterium UBA6491
TGATTGTCATTGCAGCAAATGCGGGCGGTGCCTGGTCCCCAATTGGCGATGTCACCACCACTATGCTATGGATAAAAGGCCAGTTGCCTCATGTTCCGTCTATGGTTGAACATTTATTCCTACCTAGCCTTTTTGCCATGCTTATTCCTTTATTTATCCTTACAATAACCATGCGCGGCGGTCAGATAGAAAGACCATTAAAAACCGGGGGAATGGAGCATTACACAAATCCTACTTCTCATTTCGAAAGAAACCTCATTTTCTCAATGGGTATTCTTGGTCTTCTTTTCGTTCCTGTTTTTAAAACTGTTACCCACCTTCCTCCTTTTATGGGGATGATGTTCTCACTGGGAGTACTTTGGCTAACTACCGAGATCATCCATAAATCAAAAAATAAAGAAGTAAAAACAGACCTTTCGGTCATTGGTGTATTGAAAAAAATTGACGTTGCCAGTGTATTATTCTTTCTTGGTATTCTTTTGGCTGTTTCAGCCTTGCAGGAGATCGGACATTTACGGATAATGTCAGCAAGTTTAAAGGAACATCTGCACAATATCTATGGAATCAACATCGCGATAGGATTCCTGTCAGCCATTGTCGATAACGTCCCCCTGGTTGCCGGTGCGCAAGGTATGTATGATATTCAAACGCCTGCAATGCTTTCACAGTTGAGCGGAACAAACCTGGCGTTCTATAAAGATTTTGTTGCCGGTGGTAACTTCTGGCTTTTCCTGGCCTACTGCGCCGGTGTAGGTGGCAGCTCTCTTATTATTGGTTCTGCTGCAGGTGTTGCGGTAATGGGTCTTGAAAAGATCAATTTCTTCTGGTACCTTAGAAACATTAGCTGGCTTGCAGTCATCGGATATGTTGGCGGTGCCATTTTATACATCTTCCTATACGCATAAATTTTGATCAAAGGCAAGAAAATAATTGTTGTTCTGCCGGCGTATAATGCGGCTAAAACATTGGAAAAAACTTACAGTGAACTTCCAATGGATATTGTTGACGAGGTCGTTCTTGTTGATGATCATAGCAAAGACGACACTTCTGAAGTAGGAGCAAGACTTGGCATTAAACATATAATCAGGCATCCACACAACAAGGGTTACGGAGGCAACCAGAAAACGTGTTATAAAACGGCGTTATCTCTTGGTGCGGATATTGTGATAATGGTACACCCGGATTATCAGTACACGCCTCGCCTTGTAAGAGCAATGGTCAGCATTATTGCAAATGATGTTTACCCGGTGGTTTATGCATCACGTATCCTTGGCAAAGGAGCCCTAAAAGGCGGCATGCCGGTTTACAAGTACATCGCAAACAGATTTCTTACTTTGGCTCAGAATGTCCTTATCAATCAAAAATTATCGGAATACCACACAGGTTACAGGGCCTTCGGCAAAGAGATCTTTGACAAGATCGACATTGAAGCCAATTCGGACGACTTTGTATTTGATAATGAGATGACAGCACAGGTATTTTTCGCTGGATTTGAAATAGGCGAAGTAACATGTCCAACGAAATATTTTGACGATGCTTCATCCATTAACCTGAGAAGAAGCGCGATCTATGGTCTTGGTGTCCTGCGCGTTTCCATACAGTACCGTTTGCAAAAATGGGGAATTGGAAAATACAAGATATTTAAAGGGATAGCCTAAGTAAAGGTCATTTTTTACTCGTTGCAAAACGCACCGATCTGTTCATTTGCCATATTTCCTGCCTTCTTCCAGCTTTCACACGCGGCAGCAGTATTACCTAATTTGAATTCTGCAATTCCTTTGTTAAAGTAGGCCGTCTCACTATCCTCTACATTTAGTGAAATAGCTTTATCGAAGTCTGCCAGAGACTGCTCAGGCGATTCTAGCACCAGGTAAGCATATCCTCTGTCCATGTACAGATCCGGATCATTGTTGTCCAGATCTATCGCCCTGGAGTAATCATGCACTGCAGCGGTCATATTATCCATTTCGAAGTAGACATTCCCTCTTCCTTCATATCCCTCCTTACTGTCAGGAAATTTCAGCAAATAGACGTTGTAATCTGATATTGCTTTAACATAATCCTCAAATACACTGGCATAAAGATGGGCCCGCTGTAAAAATGCCCTTGACGCTTCAGGTTGTATCTGTATATATGAATTGATCGCTTTCAGGGATTCTTCAGGTTCGTCCAGAAGCAACCATGCTTTTGATTTACTTAACAGTTCTTCCTCCTCAGCTGTCGGGGATTGAACGAATTTTCGAAAATCAACTTTGGCGGCTTCAATCTCGCCTAAATGTAGTTTTACCTCTCCTCTTGCCATGTAGCAGGACGCTTCATCAGGTTTTAGTTCAAGACAGAGGTTATATGCATCCAATGACTGGCTGTATTTCTCCATCTGAAAATAAACATACCCGAGATTAAAATAGACCAGTGCTAATTTCGGGTCGAGGCCTGCCGCTTTATTGAGGTCTGCAAGAGCAGATTCATAATCAAGAACCTCTGCATGCACACTCCCTCTTCCCAGAAGTGCCTCCGCATTATCAGGTTCAAGTGCAAGCGCAGATGTGAAGTCTTTTATCGCGCCCAGCGAATTCCCTTCTGACATTTTCTTATTTGCTGAAGCTATCCATTCAGCAGCAGTTTGCGCGAAAGCAGATCCCGAAAAAAATAAAGCGGTAAGAATAAGTAACACTCGCATAGCACAAAGCTAGTATCCACATGATTTATTCAGGGGATATGATTACCCACTTAATAAGGTTCTGTCCTGATATCCGAACAATATATATTGAAAGTTTAGTTTAGATTATATTTGGCCGGATGAAAGACCGTAAAAATCGTCTGTTTCTGATCCTTGGCGGATTTTTCATCACAAACACCATTCTGGCAGAATTTATTGGTGTAAAGATCTTTTCAATTGAAAGAACTTTAGGTTTTGCCCCCCAACCTCTGGATATTTTAGGATTTGAACTGCCTTTCAACCTCACTGCAGGTGTACTGATCTGGCCGATCGTATTTATCATGACTGACATCATCAACGAATATTACGGCAGGAAAGGGGTAAGAATTCTTAGCCTGATGGCTGCCGGGCTGATCCTTTACGCTTTTGTGATGGTTTTTCTTGCAGTAAAGCTCGTTCCCGCAGATTTTTGGATAACGATCAATACGAAAAACGGGATCCCTGATATGAACCTGGCTTTCCGCTACATCTTTGGGCAGGGAAACTGGAT
>DJML01000016.1 GCA_002436505.1 Bacteroidetes bacterium UBA6491
TTACCGGTACCCTTGAATTCCTCAAAAATAACCTCATCCATTTTACTTCCGGTTTCGGTTAATGCTGTAGCAAGGATTGTGAGCGATCCCCCATTTTCAATGTTACGCGCAGCACCAAAAAATCTTTTTGGTTTGTGAAGAGCATTTGCATCAACTCCACCGGACAATATTTTTCCTGACGCAGGCTGAACGGTGTTGTAGGCTCTTGCCAGACGTGTAATTGAATCCAGAAGAATGACCACATCATGTCCACATTCCGTAAGTCTTTTCGCTTTTTCAAGGACCAGATTCGCCAGCTTGACATGTTTATCAGCAGGTTCATCAAATGTGGATGCCACAACTTCGGCCTTTACACTTCGTGCCATATCTGTCACCTCTTCCGGTCTCTCGTCGATCAAAAGTATGATCATGTATGTTTCCGGGTGATTGTGAGATATCGCATTGGCTACGTCTTTCAACAGATTGGTCTTCCCTGTCTTTGGCTGAGCAACGATCAGTCCCCTTTGCCCTTTTCCTATTGGAGTGACAAGGTCCATGATCCTCGTTGAGTAATTGGAATGATCAAATTCAAGATCAAATTTTTCATCAGGGAAAAGTGGTGTGAGGTGATTAAATGCTACCCTGTCCCTTACCAGTTCAGGATCCTTTCCATTGATCTTTTCAACCTTTACCAGTGCGAAGTACTTCTCCCCTTCTTTTGGCGGGCGAATAACGCCCTGTACAACATCACCTGTCTTAAGTCCAAAGTGCTTTACCTGTGAAGGCGAAATATAAACATCGTCAGGTGAGGGCTGGTAATTGTAATCGGGAGAGCGGAGAAATCCATATCCGTCCTGAATCGTTTCCAGAACGCCCTGTGTGCTTACAATTCCTTCAAGTTCCAAGAAATTAACGAGTTGGCGCTTTATTTCCCTTTTTCTTTCCCTCTCCTTTTGCTGTGCTTTTTGTTCTTCGGTCAACGGCGGAGGAATCCGGCTTGGCCGGTCCTGGTTTTGTTTATTCTGAGGTTCTGCCTTTTGACGATCAGGACCTGTTCTTTCTGTTCTGTCAGTTCTTTCCGGCCTTTCGTTCCTTTCCGGTCTGTCTTTTCTTTCTGGCCTTTCGTTCCTTACATCAGAGTTCTCTCTTCGCTGGTCATTCCTTCCCTTCTGCCTGTCTCCTTCCTTGTAAGATTCTTTCCTTTCGTCATCCGTAGATCTTGGCCTTGGCCCGGAAGCTCGTTTATCGTCCTGATCTTTTTTTACCGGACGTTTGTGAGGCTCAGGTTTAGCGTCCTTCTTATCACTGTTCTTGCGCTCCGGAGCTTCATCCTTTGGCTTATTTCTATTATACTCAGGTTTACCTGCAGGCCGGGTACGTGCAATGATCTCTTCATCACTGATCTCCGGTTCCTTGATGGCCTGTGTTTCTAATATTTTGTAAATAAGGTCCTGTTTCTTAAGCCCCTTATGCTTAACATCAAGTTTTTCGGCTACTTCTCGTAATTCCGATACGAGCATATCGCTCAATTGGGTAATATCGTACATAAGCTATGTTGTATTTTCGATTGTAATCGTTGATAACCGGGATTCTGAAATATGAAAAGTTATCAGGATTGGTTCGTCGAATTAAAAGATTATAACCTTCGACACCGCGAATCTAAACATTTTTTTCAGAATCAAACATTCTGGAATGTAAAATCCGGATAAACATGTTAAAAATCACTTTACACAGGCTAAACCAGCAGCATCAGTGGTTCTTCTAGCATCTGTTTTAGCGTATTCAGGAATTTGGAACCCGTCACGCCATCAACGACCCGGTGATCACAGCTAAGGGTCACCTTCATGACTTTACCAGGCACCACTTCTCCGTTTTCCACCACAGGCACGTCCCTGACCGCTCCAACGGCCAAAATGCAGACGTCCGGCGGGTTAATGACCGCAGTAAAATCCTCGATACCGAACATACCAAGATTGGAAACAGTGAATGTATTCCCGGTCCAGTCATCGGGTTGTAATTTTTTATTTTGTGCCTTTACGCTGAATGCCCTTACCTGTTGATTGATGGAGGTAAGTGATTGCTGATCTGCAAAGCGGACAACAGGCACGAGTAGTCCTTCTTCAACCGCCATTGCCACGCCTATGTGGATGTGATGATTGATCCTGATCTTATCTCCCAGCCAGGAAGCATTGACCATCGGATGTTTCCGTAATGCAATTCCACATGATTTTACAATGACATCATTGACAGATATTTTAGATCCTGTGATCTCATTGATATGCGCTCTTGCTTCCATGAGTCGATCCATTCGGATCTCCATATTCAGGTAGAAGTGAGGGGCTGTGAATTTGCTTTCACTTAACCGTTTGGCAATGGTTTTTCTCATTTGAGAAACAGGAACTTCTTCAAAGCTTTCTTTACCATAGACCCTTTCTACTACAACATCAGGTATTCCCGGAGCAGATGTATCGAAATTCACTATGTCCCTCTTCACGATGCGGCCTCCTTCCCCTGAACCGCTGATCTGTGCAAGAGGGATGCCTTTATCCTCTGCCATTTTTTTCGCCAGTGGAGAAGCTTTCAAACGGGAGTCATCCTTGTCAGTAGTTGCAGGAGCAACCTCCATTGTTGCAATTGGAGCAGAACTTTCTGCTGAAACAACGGCTGCAGCCTTTTCAGGTGTTGACCCGGATGGCTGAGCTTCTGCATTTAGTAATTCCTGGTAATCTTCGCCCTTTTCACCTACAACGGCAATAGCGGCATCCACCGGTATTGCTGTTCCTTCCTCTGCATTTAGATGAAGAATGATCCCTTTTTCATAATTTTCAAGGTCCATGGTGGCCTTGTCGGTCTCCACTTCTGCAAGAATATCACCGGGAGCAACTTTATCTCCAACTTTTACTTGCCACGAAACGATCACGCCTTCTTCCATCGTGTCGCTCATCTTAGGTAATCGAATTACTACTGCCATTTTGTTGAATCGAATGCAAAACTAACACATTTCTATGATTGATCTTATGGACAAGTGGCTTACTTGAAGCGTGTAAGTGATAAAACTTAAGAATTGGTATTAAATTGTTGAAAAAGTAAGCCGTTCTGCCAAGGAAAAAAAACAATAACTAACGACCTTTGGACATATACTCAACAGGTTATTTATCTATGTTGTGGTCCTTGAAAGCAATTCAATTCAATTGCTGATGGGATATAAAAAGCGGTAAGGTGACAGAGAATTAATTATGAGGCTATGAATCAGTACGAAAAATTTCTTGAGCATGTTTTCAACAACGGAACACAAAAGACTGACAGGACAGGCACCGGAACAGTTTCCGTTTTCGGAGGCCAGATGCGTTTTGACCTTGGGGAAAGTTTTCCTTTGATCACCTCTAAAAAGGTCCACCTGAAATCTATCGTCTACGAATTATTATGGTTTCTTAAAGGAGACACCAACATTGATTATCTCAAGGAGCATGGTGTAAGAATCTGGGACGAATGGGCAGATGAAAATGGCGACCTGGGCCCCGTTTACGGCAAACAATGGAGAAGCTGGGAAACAAAGGACGGAAGAGTGATCGATCAGATAACAAATGCTCTTAACCTGATCAAAGAAAATCCGGATTCAAGAAGGATCATTGTGAGTGCATGGAATGTCGGGGAATTGGACAAAATGGCCCTCATGCCTTGCCATTGCCTCTTCCAGTTCTATGTTGCCGATGGCAAGTTAAGCTGTCAGCTTTACCAAAGGAGTGCTGATCTATTTCTTGGCGTGCCTTTCAATATTGCTTCATACGCCCTTCTTACATTAATGATGGCGCAGGAATGCAATCTGGAACCCGGTGAATTTGTTCACACATTCGGAGATGCACACATCTATTCAAATCATTTTGAACAAGTGAAGCAACAGCTTAGCCGGGAAGCAAGGCCCTATCCAATAATGAGGCTGAACCCAAATGTCAAATCGGTATTCGATTTCAAATTTGAAGACTTTGAACTGATTGACTACGATCCTCACCCAAGAATTCCGGGTGTAGTATCCGTATAACGTCCTCTTTCACTCTCGCACATATTCGCGTTTCACGCGCTGGGAAACGGAAGTAAGGACCTCGTAAGGAATTGTATTCATCTTATCGGCCATTTCATAGAGATCACGGGCACTTTCAAATACGATCACTTCATCTCCTTCACGACAGTTTAATCCTGAAACATCTACCATGGTCATATCCATGCAAACATTCCCTGTCACTTTTACTTCATTGCCATTGATACGCATGCTTCCGATGCCGTTACTCAACAAGCGATTGTAACCGTCAGCATAACCAATCGGTATCACAGCGATCTGCCGTTCGTGATCCGCAACAGAACCTCTTCCATAACTGATACCTTCACCTGCCGGAACGGTTCTAATTTGCGAGATATAACTTTTAAGCGTGCTGACATTCTCAAGGTATTCATTTGTACGATCCGATGGGTCAATGCCATAGATACCTATGCCCAGGCGCACCATGTCCAACTTAGATTCCGGATAGTTGAGCAAACCGGGTGTATTGAGAATGTGTCTGACCGGTTTAATTTGGAGTGCACTTTCCAATGTATCTGCAATGGACCTGAACTGCAGGATCTGATTCTTCGTAAAATCCTTTGCTCTTGGATCATCAGCCATAGCAAGGTGACTAAAAACAGAGATCACTTCAAGTTGCGGCTGATCTTTTAATGTATTGATGAGGGTCTCAAGTTCAGAAGAACCGAATCCAAGCCTGTGCATTCCCGTGTCAAATTCAAGGTGGATCTGAACCGAAGCTTTTGCCCTTTCTTTCAGCTCATCGATCAGTTCCTTCAGGATGCTGATATTGTAAATATTTGGCTGAAGATTATAATCCAGAATAACGTCCAGCGTGGATGCCTCAGGGTTCATGACCATAATAGGCGTGGTTATTCCCTCCTCTCGCAAAGCAACCCCTTCATCTGCATATGCTACCGCAAGAAAATCAATGCCATTGTACTGGAGCAGGCGAGCTATCTGGTGGCTTCCACTGCCGTAACCAAATGCTTTTAACATGACCATAACCTTTGTTTCAGGCTCAAGAAGACTTCTGAAGTAATTCAGGTTCTTCTGGATCGCATCCAGATTGATCTCCAGCACTGTTTTATGGCTTTTCTTAGACAGCCATTCAGATATCTTTTCAAAAGAATACGGTCGTGCCCCTTTAAGAAGGATGGTCTCGGAATTAAAATCGGAGACGGTGGCGTGTGTTATAAAATGCTCTGTATCCGTATAAAAAGCCTTTTCTTTTTGAGAAAAAATATTCTGATTTGCACTTATCCCCTCTCCGATCCCGATCAAACGGTCGATGTGCTTTTCCTCCAGAATGGCATTGACATAGCTGTACAATTTTTCGTCGGGCCATTCGGATTGTAAAATATCGGAAAGTATCAGCGTCTTTTTACCGGCTCTGTGTTGCTGCTCCATAAGATCAATTGCCAGCGTCAGGGATTTTACGTCTGCATTGTAAAAATCATCTATCAGAACACAATCATTCACCCCTTCCCTTTGTTTCAGACGCATTTCAATGGCATGCAGGCCCTTAAAATTCTCACGGATCTCTCTATCCGG
This sequence comes from Bacteroidetes bacterium UBA6491, assembly GCA_002436505.1. Classification (GTDB taxonomy): domain Bacteria; phylum Bacteroidota; class Bacteroidia; order NS11-12g; family UBA9320; genus UBA6491. The sequence goes on from DJML01000016.1 coordinate 5,588, forward strand.
GATGTCAAGCGTTAACATGACAAGCCAGCAATGCAGACAATTTTCTATGGACGCATCGTCAATAAACGGAACATCAATGGATTTCTTCTTTCCTTTATAATCAGCATCCAGACGTGTAGATCCGTTGTCGCGTTCAACAGATCTGATCTGAAGGTCAGAAGCTTCGGTCATTGACCAGTTCACCCATTGGATATCCGGGTGGTCCTCAGTGAAGTATCCGATCAGGTCAGTAAGTCTGTCCTCCTCCCTTCGTGTTATCAGTTTGCTGACATTTTTGAAAAGTTTGAGTTTCTCATTGATCTTTTGTCCTTCGTGCTCAAATCCCACAGAATGTGCATCCCCGATATTTGTCAGAATGCCGATATCTGGTCTGATCATCTGCTCCAGTCGCTCCATTTCTCCCGGCCTTGATATTCCTGCTTCAATGATACACAGGTCAAATTCATCACCCATAGCCCATAAAGAAAGCGGAACGCCAACCTGAGAATTAAAACTTTTCGGACTCCTGATTATGCGATATCTTTTATTAAGGAGCTGATATAACCATTCTTTAACAATGGTTTTCCCGTTACTTCCTGTAATAGCGATCACGGGATATTTAAAATTCGATCTGTGAAATGCAGCTAGTTTCTGAAGTGCCGTCAGGCTGTTATCAACGACAATAAAATTAGCATCCTCAGAAACATAATCAGGATTCTCCACTACAAAATTCTTCACACCGGCAGTGATCAGATTTGCTATGTAGCGGTGCCCGTCATGGTTCTTTCCAGTGATAGCAAAGAACATCGATTCATCCGGATAAATGACCTTTCGGCTATCCAGCAGCAGGTACTTCACAATAGTATCCGGGTCTGTAAGAAAGAGCTTTCCTTTTAAAACTTCGGCTATCTTTTGGATACTGTAATTCATCACCACAAAATTACCTAAATTTACGCTCAGAAGCCGGAGCAAATGGAATGGGTAAAGTTGATAACATTGTATGACCTGACGAGGGCAAGATTGATAAAGTCAAAACTTGAATCATTTGGTGTTCCCTGCTACATAGGCAATGAAAATTTCTCAGGACTTTATGGTGGAATATTTTCCGTTGACATTTATGTTCAAAAAGATGCATATAAAGATGCCGTTAGTTTACTTGAAGAGGAAGAGGATCATGAAGAAATCGTTCATTGCCCAAACTGCAACTCAACACAGATCAATGAAGTGAAAGTAACAAGATCAAGTGAAAAGGAGTTCATGCATCCGCCTGAGGAGTATGCCGATGAAACCATTCATGAATACGTCAGGTATGAATGTGAAATTTGCGGAGAGGTTTGGAGAGACGAATATTAAAATGTTTTTTGAAGAAGCGCGTTCGAAACTGATGAAATATTGTGCGTATCAGGAAAGATGCCACAAAGAGGTTGAGGACAAACTTCGTTCCATTGGTACCGATCCTGAGACATCGGGTCAGGTAATCCTTTATTTACTTGAAAATAACTTTTTAAACGAAGAGCGATTTGCCCGGGCTTTCGCTGGTGGGAAATTCCGCACAAAAAAATGGGGACGTATGAGGATCATGAGAGAACTGGGTATCAGAGATATTTCAGAATACTGCATCCAAAAAGCGATGGAAGAGATCGACGAAAGTAATTACCGGTCAGCATTAGAGCACATTCTGGAAACCAAATCGAAATCCATAAAAGGAAAGAACATTTACGAGTTCCGAAACCAGCTGGCCAAATTTGCCATCCAAAAGGGATACGAGCCACAAATGGTTTGGGATCTTATCCGAGAAAAATACGAAGAACAGTAAGAGTAAGCCTGCGCTTATTTTATCTGGTGTAGCGTATGTGACGACGGTTGGTAAGTTTCACCATGTAAGTCAGTGAAATCTGAAGCGCACTTAATGTAACGGTCTCGCCTTCTATTTTTGAAACGTTAGAGAATCCCATCAGATACCGCGCATCAAGTCCAAGCCTGTGTTTGTCATTTTCGTCCAGTTTAAATGAGAAACCGGCGCCTACAATTATCCCAAAATCAATTGGATTGAAAAGTGTATCGGCAACTTCAGTTTTAGAACCGATCTCTTCACTTATCAAAGCTCCGTCGTTAAATATTGTAACGGTTGTTTCCTGTTCGGCTTTCAATCCATAACCAAAGAATCCACCTCCATACAAATGGAAAGAAGACCAGGAGTCCTTCACAAAATAAGGCACCAGTTGCTTTGATTTTATCGGGAATTCAATATTTGCATAGATCGGTACCTGCACATAAGTGTAATAATTGTTCGATGAAACCTCAGTTAAAACAGGGGCAAGATCTATTTGTGTGAAAGTATTGCCACCCATCTGAGAATAAAGCACATCCATCTGTACGTTGACCTGCTTGGAGAGTTGTTTTCTTAGTGTCAGACCGCCGTGAATTCCTGTAAGAGAATTAGTGGTCGCGTCCGCGTTTGTTGAAAGCATCATGAGGTTCAATCCGGCCCTTGGTCCAAGATACCACTGTGCTGAAGCTGTATTAACTGCTCCAAAAAAGACAATAATTGTTACGATTAATGCAAATTTGTTAAGTCTCATTATCCTTATATGTTATAGTACAAATATAGGTATGTAACGATAGATTCGCATTTTTGGTATGAATTTACTGAACAGAAGAAAGGACATATAATGAAATAGGGTTAAAATTCGTTTCCTTTGCTCCTCTCAACGGTAAATTTTGAATCGTTAATGGTGGAAAAACCTGAAAATGAAATTAAAAGCGGAAAATCTTCATAAGCAGTACGGCAAAAGAAAAGTAGTGAACGGGGTCACTATTGAATTGAATCAAGGTGAAATTGTTGGTTTGCTTGGACCTAACGGGGCAGGAAAGACAACTACTTTCTACATGATCGTGGGCCTTATCAAACCCGATGAAGGGAAAGTATACATCAACGAGCAGGAGGTAACCAGGTACCCTATGTATAAAAGAGCGCGCAGGGGGGTGGGTTATTTACCTCAGGAAGCATCCGTTTTCAGAGGACTGTCCGTTGAAGATAACATAAGGTCCGTTCTGGAAATGACCAATGTGCCAAAAGCAGAGCAACGGAAAAGAACTGAAGAATTGATCGAAGAATTTGGACTGGGACATGTTAGGAAAAGCCTCGGAAGTGTGCTGTCCGGAGGTGAGCGAAGAAGAACGGAAATAGCGAGGGCACTTGCTGTGAATCCGAATTTTATCCTTCTTGATGAACCTTTCGCAGGTGTTGACCCGATCGCGGTGGAAGACATTCAGGACATTGTCAGCAAGCTTAAGGAAAGGAATATCGGAGTACTCATTACTGACCATAACGTACACGAGACCCTGGAGATCACCGATAGAGCCTACCTCTTGTTTGACGGAGGAATTCTGATGGCTGGAACTGCTGAGGAACTGGCGGCTAATGAACACGTCCGTAAGGTATATCTTGGTAAAAACTTTGAGTTAAGAAGATGAGGTCTTATCTGGCCCTGATCTTACTTGTTCATGGTGTACTTCCTTCTAAGGGCCAGACCGTTTCGGTCAGTCGGCAAACCGCTGCCATTTCTGCGGCATATATCAATAAAGAAAAAAAAGTGATTCTGTTCTGTCAGGACTGTCCTTCTGGCAAAAGAAGAATAAACGTCAAAGACGCTGAAGTTGTGGAACACAATGAACGTTATGCTGTCAGGCTGCATGGATATACGGCTGATAAAATCATTGTCAATGAATTGGTTCTGTTGGAGGATGTTTACGTAAAGAAAGGACGTCAAGCAGTATCCCTTGCAAAAGTTTTAAATATTAATTGCTCAGACTGTCACACGAATCTTAACTGGTCAAAAATGGAACCCATGGACACTGATAGGTTCAGCAATGGCTTTTCAGACAAGAATCATAAAGCCATTGCTTTGATCACAAATACACTTACCGGCAGATTCAACGTTCCGGCTAGAACGACCATTGATGGCGACACATTTGAAACAGAAAAGATATCCTGCACATATGACACCCTTAACAAGGCTCTGAGGATCGTTTATTTAAGCACGGCAAGAGCAAAATATGTCTGCAGTATATCTATGAACGATAATCTCCTGGCATCTGATTTTAAAAAAGGACCGGATAAAAGTGTCTCTCTTTCCTACAGGGATGACAACCCGGAAAATGACAAGATCTGGTACACAGTGTTTAATTACAAGGGAGAATTGACACGATCAGGAACTGAAAATAAAATTGTTGTTTCATATAGGTCTGAAACAAGACCAGGACGTCTTAAGAAGGCATTCAGGCAGATCTCAAAATAGTGACCGGAATTTTATTACCAGCGTTTTCGGTTATACCAGAACAGATATCCAAACAGTACGAATGATAGTGCATACCAGATAGAATTAGTGAATTCAACCAGTTCTATCCTGAGTTTACTTATGTCAGCACCTTTAGGTACGGGCCAGTACAATATAGCGAAGATCATGGCAACGACGCTAAGGAGGAACATCAAGCCTGAGGGCACTTTTTTGATGCCGGACCAGATCATTGCCCCCAAAAGGACGATCACGGAAAGTATGGTCCAGATGTCTGACGGGACCTCCTTTAAAATAATCATTACCATGCCCGAGACACCAAGAAGTATTCCTAGAATGAGTTGAATCCGGGTATGGATCTTTTCCATCGTCATGAATTTAAAACAAATGAAAGTACTGTATGTTTATCTTTCAAATTTAAATCTGATCGATCGCTTGTCAATTTAGACATAAATCAAAGTTTGTAATCCCTATTTTCGCGACGTATGCGTACAAGACTTATAATAGTTTTTCTGATCATAGGATCTTTGGCCCTCTATTTTTTTCTTTCTCAAAGGAATAAATATACAACTGTAGAAGACGAGGACATCACCTTTGCATTTGAAAAGCCGGAGGAGATAACAAAGATTTTCATTGCACAGAGGAACTCTGATATTCCGATCACTATTGAAAAAAAGGGGGACGACTGGGTCATAAACGGTAAATATCCTGCCTGGAAAAAAAAGGTGGAATTTCTCGTTTACGAAACATTTCCGAAAATAAAGGTCAAAGGCCCGGCCCCTAAGGCGGCAAGGGCAAATGTGATCAGTAAGATGGCAGTGACAGGGATCAAAGTTGAAATTTATACCGATGATCCATCAAAACCTGCGAGCGAGTATTATGTAGGGCAGGCTACAAGCAATATGCTGGGCACCTATTTTTGGAAAGAAGGGGCCAAAACACCTTACGTAGTATATATCCCGGGCCTTGACGGATATCTCACCCCACGGTATATTTACAACGAAGATGAATGGATAAGTCGCACTATATTCAGTGAACCAAGAGAAGATATCAAGAGAATATCTGTGGAATACCCTGCCAATAAAATGTCGGGTTTTGTGATTACCCAACTTGATTCAACCATTGAGATAAGCACAGATCCGGGAAATCCCACTGACATCAATATAAAAGCCGTTCGATCATTTATTAACCATTTTGAAAAACTGAACTTTGAAGGATTTGCGTCCATCTATAAAGATTCGGTGGTAAAGGCTATACTCGAAACAACACCCTTTGTGAAAGTAGAACTTGAAAATAAAGCCGGCAAGATCGTATCAATGGAAGCCTATTACCTGCCCACCTATGATAAAATGCATGGCCTATACGATAACGAGGGCAACATGCTTAAATATGATCCGAACCGGTTCCTTGCCGTCGTAAATAACATGAAAGTTCCAGTGGTAATTCAGGATTATACCTTTAGAAAGGTCTTTGTCGATTATAAAGATTTCCTTTTACGGAATGCGATAAAAGTTGAGTCGGCTAAATCACTTCAATAATTTGAAGATGTTACAACCGCAATAAAAGAACTAAAATTGACCTATGGATTTCCTCGACTGGATAGTACTTCTAACCACACTTCTGGCTATCACGGGCTATGGCATCTGGAAGACCAGGGGAAAGAAAAGTGAGAAAGATTTTATTGGTTCAGGCTCCGGGACATCCTGGTGGGTGATCGGTCTTTCCATAATGGCCACACAGGCAAGCGCCATTACATTTTTATCGACCCCTGGATTAGGATATTCTACAGGACTGGTATTTGCACAATTTTACTTTGGCCTTCCCATTGCCATTATCATCATTGCATACTTCTTTTTGCCTGTTTTTAAACGGCTGAAGGTATATACTGCCTATGAGTATCTTGAGTCCAGGTTCGACCTGAAGACCAGATGGTTAACAGCAGGTTTGTTTCTTGTACAACGCGGGCTGGCTGCCGGGATCACCATCTATGCCCCTTCGATCATACTTACCAAGATCCTTGGATGGAGCCTCACTTTCAATATTCTATTAATAGGGATACTGGTGATCATATATACGGTTTCAGGAGGGACTGATGCGGTCACACAGACACATAAGCAACAAATGGCAGTGGTCTTTATGGGGATGTTCTCTGCTTTCTTTGTGCTGGTATATTATATCAATCAGGACATCGGATGGACCAAGGCCATGGACATGGCTAAGATCAGCGGAAGACTGGATGCTATTATCTGGCCGGACATGGAACCTGGATCAGACAAGAATGTATGGTCCTCAAGGTATAATATTTGGTCTGGGATCATAGGTGGTACTTTTTTGATGTTATCTTATTTCGGAACGGATCAGTCTCAGGTCCAGCGTTACCTTTCAGGCCGATCGATAAAGGAAATAAGGACAGGACTTTTCTTCAATGCCATCGTTAAGATCCCAATGCAATATTTTATACTGTTCATAGGAGTTCTGACATTTATTTTTTATCAAACCCATCTCCCTCCTTCGCATTTTGATGTACAATTGAAGGACCACCTTGAGAATTCAAGCCAATCCGAGGCATTTGCCTCTCTTAAAAAAGAACATACCATAGCATTTAATGAGGGTAAAAATATGCTGATGAGTGACGATCAGGGGTCCGTAACGGAATGGTACCGTGTAAATGAAAATGAAACTAAAATAAAAGAGAAAATAAATGAACTGGCGATTGCATCAGGGTATGAATCAAAAGTTAAAGAGACCGACTACATTTTCATCACGTTTATTACAGATTTTCTTCCCATCGGTCTTGTAGGATTGCTACTTGCAGTGATCTTTTCCGCAGCCATGTCATCTACTGCCGCTGAATTGAATGCCCTGGCTACAACCACGAGTATTGATTTCCACCGAAGGATCAAGGGTGCCGACATCCACAATAGTTCGGCTCGTCCCGCACGATTGTTCACCCTGGGCTGGGGTGTCCTGGCTATCACTTTTGCCTTGTTTGCCTCCATGCTTGAAAACCTGGTCGAAGCAGTAAATATTCTTGGCTCACTCTTTTACGGCACCATCCTGGGCATATTCCTTGTCGGGTTCGGAATTCGGTATGTAAAAGGATTCGCCGTCTTTATATCAGCTATAATCGCAGAACTTGTTGTTATCGCTTTTTTTCTGTTTAAGGATGAGATGGCAATGATCCTGAACACTGAGGTAGAATTTCTATGGTACAACGCAATAGGTTGCCTGCTGGTGATCCTGATATCGCTGGGTATTCAATGGGTGACAAACACCAGACTACAGTTATAACATTGATCTCCGGGAAAACTGGCTGAAAATTGCAATCAGCTCTATAAGGTTTTCACATCCTTTTCGTTTTCCTCAATGGATTCAATGCTTTCCGATTTATTATGCATATGGTATACTTCCAGCGCAGTAAGGATGGCCATCATGCTCCACATGGGAACAGCGATCTTATCAAAGTCGCTGTAGTTGTTAAGAAGTCCATGAGAAAAATAGGTCACAAGTGACATCAGTGCGCCAAGAGCCATAAACCTCGACATCCCGTTTTCACTGAAGTAATAAACGTGAAATCCTTTTGCAACAGCGATCAATACCATCAGTATGAATAAGATCCCACCAATCGTACCTTGCTCGGTGAAGGGTCGCAGATACTCACTGTGCACATTGCCTTGATCGCCAGCGTGGGTAGTGATCAATGTCGCTTCACTTGAGATCTGATAAGGTGCGTATTTATAGGTATACGTCCCTGGACCAAAGCCAAAGACCGGTTTGTCAAGATACATCCTGTAGGCACAACTCCACCTGTTCAGCCGTTCAAGGTTTGATGGGTCGGTACTCACATTGGAGAAGGATTCAAGGTGAGCAGAAATATCATCATCGGAGTCCTGTTTGTTCCTTGACATCTCATTCATAATGGTATTCTGAAAGGCAAAAAACAAAAACACCACTGTTCCTGAAATGATCAGCAGGGTTCGGAACCTGAATCTAAGGAAAAGCAGTATCATAACGCCAAAAGCTACACCCAGACTCAACCATGAGGCTCTTGTAAAACTGAGGATCACTCCGATAAGAATTATAGTAAACAGAGACATGGCCACAGCCATACCAATCCTTGATATTTCCATCCTTTTACCCCAAACCGACAACACGAACAGAACTGGAACAAAAAA